>JBJFGK010000082.1:0-3503 GCA_051892655.1 Prevotella sp.
GGCAGATTTTTATTAAGTTTTCCATTTTTATCTATATAGAAAATTGCCATAGGACGAGACCAAAAACTACGTTTTTCGCCTTTAATTTCTTCCCCTTCCAATGCTTTAACAAAAATGCCACCAGTGTCATCATTTTCAATCCATCTAACAATATCCCAACCATCCAAGTATATCAAATTAGCGTTTGAATCAACAATATCGAAAACCTGTTTTTTAGGATCGCTTCTGTCACCTTGCAGGATTATCATTCCATTGTATGAACCTACGGGAGCACCCCATAATAGATGCCATTTACCATTTATATTCATTTGCAAATTGCCTTCATTATCTCTATATCCGAAAGTCTTTTTATCAGTGAAATAGTAGTTCTCAATTGGTGTGGACTTTCCATCCTTGTTTATTAACTCTATTGTCTTCTCTCTACAATTTTGGATAGTATAGAAAGCCGTATCACCCATCTGTGGAATATGGTGCAAATTAGCACCCAAAGCGAAATCTTTAATACGTTTGCCGTCTGAATTGAACACGCAATAATAGCTATTTGAGTAACCCGGTATAATATATTCATGTTCTTGTTTAGCATAATTCTCCATTATTTCCCGTGCTTCATCGGCATCTTTAGGTTCCTTGTCGGCACCGGCTTTCTTTGCCATTTCGTCAATTTCCTTGTTATAAATTTCATCTGAAAGATGAGCAAATATAAAAGGAGGGCTTAGCACAATAGATTTGTATTCCGGATCTACGATGATTTCTCCATCAGAATTAGCTACACCAAACAAGTTGTCAACTGTCTTAAATGTAAAAAGACCACTCTTTTCATCGGTCTCAATAATTGAGGCATCTTTGAAATCATCAAAATGCTTGCTGCATGATGCAAAAAGAGTTAAAAAACCTACTAAAAAACAAGTTAATTTCTTCATTAATAAATATTAAATTTGTTATTAATACAAAGGTAAAAATATTTAATCTGTTTTTGTATTCATAAAATTATATTTAATTTATATTAACAATGGGATTGTAATCAATGTCTTAATAATACACGGAGCATAATGCAGCAACATGTTATCTGCAAGCATGCGATGCCAATTTCTATTCTATATGGGCAAAATAATATAATCGGTCATAATACTATTGCAGCCAACCCACAAGTAATTGGCTGCAATAATGAGCAGGGATATGAGTTTATAATTGTTTAACTCGTAAAATAAAACAATAAAAAGGTTAATATAATATTGGTTTACCAAAAGAATACATATTTAGTCTGTCGTTTACAATATGCTACGGCAACATCACGCGCCGCTTTAATTGAAGCAGTGGCTATACGCTCTTTTGCTTGACGTTGCTCGCGTTCAAGTGCTATCTCGTTGTTATATGCATTGTCGGCATCCCGCTTTATGGATTGTTGCAACTTGCGGGCTTCGCCGGCACAGTCAGAAGTTGCATCTATCATTGACAACATTTCGGATGCTGTGGTCATATCACGTTGTGCGTATGCAGAGCGTGCTGACATAAGCAGTTGTTGGCAGTATCTTGTCTGTGCCGTATGAAAGATGTTGCGTATGGCAGAAGACACTTGAGCATATCCTGAAAGAGACTCTGGATAAGATGCAAGCAGAGTCAAAGCCTCGTCATATTGTTGCTGCTGGGCTAAAGTATTGGCTTTATTTATTATGCTTGCAGTATTTGCTTTATAATAATCTACAATCTTGTTCTTGGCAATATCTATTGAAGCGGTATATTCAACGGCTTTTATACTGTTTATTGCTGAGCGTTGTGCTTCCGTTTTTGAGAAACCGTTGCCTTTACAGTTGATATTCAATGAGTGAAACACCGTCCCTGTGATTATATTGTTTATAGATACGGTAATCTGCAATTCCTCTGTAAATACGTTACGCATTCCTCCTTCAACAACTGTCTCGTCAATTACGCTTACTTCGGGTACCATTACAACAGCACCACATTCAGTTGCCGCCACCCCATTGGCAGTGGCTAAGGAGAGAAGCTTGTTCTTTAACAACGTCTTGGTATTGCTGTCTAATGAACACTGTTGTGGCATCGCTACTGATATGTATATATGTTCAGACACATTTTGTGCATGAATGGCTGTTGCAGTAAATAACAGTAGCAGCATTAATATTGTTTTATTCATGGCTTTTCATGTTATTTGAATGTTACGACAAGTGTATTGTTTGCTATATTTCGACTGATTTGCAAATTGAGTGAGCGCAGATGTTTAAACAGTTTCAATCCGAATTTATTTATGTTATAGTTATTTCCATTTTCGTCTTTCAACGGGATACGCACTTCATCAAATATCATTTCCTTGTCTGTTGTACCTTGTATATGATAATTATTCTTATAGGCATTATCACTCACCCACAGTTCCAACTGGTCGGAAAGGGCAAGTCCTTCGCTGCCTATCTCTGACGACATGGTAAGTGAAGAGGCTGCATCAAACTTAAAATCTACAATTATAGAGCGGCCGTTTTCCACTATATCTGTAAACTTTGTTTGCAGAATGTTCAAGAAATTATC
Source organism: Prevotella sp. (assembly GCA_051892655.1). Classification (GTDB taxonomy): domain Bacteria; phylum Bacteroidota; class Bacteroidia; order Bacteroidales; family Bacteroidaceae; genus Prevotella. The sequence goes on from JBJFGK010000082.1 coordinate 2,536, forward strand.
TGCTATATTCTCTATAGCCTTCTGCGCCAATCTGCCAAAATCATTGGTATAGAATTTTCCACTGAATCCTGTCTGATTAGCAAGCGAGGCTCCTGTTGATATATCATTGCCTTTAAGGATAGTCTTTACACTGTTTCCGCTTGACGATTCATCAATTATTATTTCAGCTTCTATCCATATATCCGCACCAGACTGTTGTATTATCATACTGCGAAGATCGCTTTGGGTGTCTCCACCGAGAGCGTTGTTACGGTTTACTGTTTTTAGTTTCGCCTCAAAATCAACGGTAGTAAAACCTCTGTTATCAAATGCTTCACGTATTTTTGACAACACAATACGTATATTAGAATTATTCTCGATAATCTGCTTTATATCTTTACCTTCCTTTACGTAGGGCACTACCATTATTTTAGGCTGTACTGTTGCCGATGTCTGTGCTATGGCAGGCAGACATATTACCATAGACAATATCAAAAACAAATATTTCTTCATAAAAGGATTATTAGATTAAGATTATTGTAAATATTGTTTAAAGTCCGAACTTGCGTATAACGCCTTTGTTTTCAAGCCAAATGCGAAGTGACTTTGCCCGAACTCGTATGTCAAGAGTAGTGCATTTACGCTTTTCTGCATCCTTGCCGAATGCCGTTACAGTTACAGATGACTCTATAAAGTTGCGGTATGCCGATTCATATAGTTCATTAAAAGCATCTGAATGCTTGGCTTCTGCTGTACCACTGTCTGTTGCAACCAATGGCATTTGATAGGCTGTTCCCGGAGCACCTGAAAATATAAGAGTGCGAACAGCATTTAATTCTGCGTCATTCACCGCCATCTTGACATTTTTTCCATAACCTGTAGCACGGAAAGTCACGGTGTTTTCAGTTCCTGATTGTACAGTACAATGGTATTGAGCATTTACGATCGTGGCAAAACACATTATAAATAAATTAAGAAAAATGTATTTC
>JBJFGK010000083.1:0-14446 GCA_051892655.1 Prevotella sp.
TTTCGTAATATGCGGGGTCATCCGGAATGTGCATTTTGCGGTATTTGCCGGCAATGGTTCCGTCACTTTCAATTACGACAGCGGTGTTATGATACAGTCCCGGTGCACGTTTCTCGAAAAGAGATGTGACAATGACTATTCCAAGCTCTTTTGCCAGCTTGCCGAAACGCTCTGTCGAAGGGCCGGGAATAGGCTCGGCAAGGTCGAAATTATTGACGTTTTCAACTTGACAGAAATATAGTGAGTTGTGCAGCTCTTGCATTACGACAAGCTGTGCGCCCTTGTCTTTCAGTTGTCTGATGCTGTTTTCAAGACGTGAGATGTTGTCTTCTCTGTCCGAAGTGTTATGCTGTTGTATGAGTCCTATTTTCATTTGTAGAGTTTGTTATGTTGTTTGTATGTTGTCAATTCTATGTCTGCCTGTTGCAAGTGGCGTGTTTCAAGGTGCTGTTTTTACTCTTTGCCGTCGCCAATGTGCACACTTGCCGGATATTGCATGGTGCAACAGTGCAGCGAACCATGTTGCCTTACAACGGTGCGGCTGTCTATGCCGATCAGTTCTCTGTCGGGGAAGGCTTCTCCGATAGCTTTTCTTGCCTTCTCGTCATTGTCGGGCTGGTTGTATGTGGGATAGATAACGGCACCGTTTATTATCACGAAGTTCGCATAAGTGGCTGGAAGCCTCTCGCCGTCTTCATAAATGGCATCTGCCATCGGCAGTTTTATGAGCCGGTAAGCGGCACCTTCGGGAGTGCGTAATACCTGCAACTGGCGTTCCATTTTGCTTAGTTCGTCATAATGGCTGTCGTTTTTGTCATCGCAGCCTATATATAATAAGGTGTAATTTGGTGCTGTTCTAACCAGCGTATCTATATGTCCGTCGGTGTCATCACCGTCAAGATGTCCGTGTTCTATCCATATTAGGCGTTGCGCATGCAAAGAATACAGCAGCCTTTTCTCTATCTCTTCCCTTGTCAGAGGCTGGTTCCGATGTGGTGCAAGCAGGCAGCTGCTTGTCGTGAATATGGTGCCGTGACCGTCACTCTCTATTGAACCGCCTTCAAGAACAAAGTCGTTGAGGTCTGCATAACGGCCTGACAGCACTCCTGATTCAAACAGACTGCGGTTGATACCATTATCCAAATCAGCCCTGAACTTCTCTCCCCAGCCGTTGAAACAGAAGTCGAGAAGGGTGGGAACGGCATTGTTTCCTGCCAGAGTTATAAACGCATGGTCACGCGCCCATGTGTCATTGGTCTTGCAACGATGAAAGGTGATGTTGTCCATCTGTGTCTTTGATAGCCTTGTTTCAAGCTGTTGCTTTACGGTATCAGTATCGGGAGCAACGACAACCAGCCTTTCGTGCCTTGTAATAGCGTCAGCCATACATGCGTAAGTGTCAAGAATGTCATCCAGACAATAGTGCCAATCGGTGTTCTCGTGCGGCCATGTAAGTTGTATTGCGCTTTGTTCTGCCCATTCGGGAGGCAGTGTCACACTGTCGTTATACATAGTTGTGTCGATGAAAGTCATTGCGGAAAGATTTTCCGCCGTTGTTTACAAATTGTGAGATACAAAAATAATACATCGGAACATAAAAAACAAGAAAATATTTATTAACTTCGCTCCTTGTATGACAAAAACATCTCTTCTTTTAGCGGCATTATGCTCGTTGTTGGCATTATGTTCATGCAATCCGGACAAGAGCCGTAAGCCTCTTGTCGGCGGTGTTTACGGCACGTCGGAGGCTGTTCCCAAGTCTGAAAACAATATACAGACAACCGGTCAAGATGCACGATATGAGGCCTGTGATAGTCTTGAACTGCCGGCACTACGCGAGAACAGCGGCGAAATAATACTCCGGCGCAAGGGATATACCGCATCCTACGACCCCCAAACACTCTTGCCCGTATGGGTGGCATGGGAACTTACACCCGACAGACTTGTCAATAACGTGAAGAGACCAACGCAGGCGTTTCATGAAGACACGGATGTTCCGGAGCCACGTGCGCTGACCTATGACTACATCAATTCTGGTTATGACAGAGGACACATGTGTCCGGCAGCCGACAACAAGTGGGATGCAACGGCTATGTATGAGTCTTTCCTCTTCACAAATATATGTCCACAAAACCGAAACCTTAATGCCGGCGATTGGAACGAAATGGAAAACCAATGCCGGAAGTGGGTGAAAAAATACGGGCGCATATACATTGTCTGCGGACCGATACTGTATAAATGTAGCCATAAGACTATCGGCAAGAACAGGGTGGTCGTTCCGGAAGCCTTCTTCAAGGTGGTTTTGTGTATGAAAGACAAGCCTAAGGCCATAGGATTTATATACAAGAACGCAGCCGGCAACCGTCGCAAAGGCGACTATGTCAATAGTGTAGATCAAATAGAACGTATAACGGGCATCGACTTCTTCCCTTCTCTGCCTGACGAAACGGAAGATGAGATAGAGGCGAAAGCCGATTTTGAAGCATGGTGATTATCATTGATAGTCACCTTTTTTGTGTCTGAGCCTTCTTATAAGCTTCGACTTGGTTGAAGCGTACTGTCTTTACATATCATAAACACCATAGTAACGCCTCCTAAACACTATCTTTACATCTTCTAAACAACATGGTTACGCACTGTAAACACTATGTTTGGAATACTCAATCTATATAGTAAGAAAGTATGGTTACCATATAAATCGTTTGTTAAAATCGTCTTTTTTGGGTATTGCGAAGATTTTAGCGTCTTTTTACTTTTGCACTAAAAAAGATGAAACAGAAAATTTATCCCATGAAGACTATAGGAGCCTTCCTTATAGTATTGCTTTTAATGCCATTAGGTCATGCACTGATGATATTGATGGAGCATTGTATGACTCCGACAACGTTACACTACTCGGCCTTTATCATGGGGCTGGTGGGGCTTGTCATAACCATAACGGGTGTTTTTGTCAAGGGAGACACCAGGCAAACATGTTTAGGAATATCGGGCGCAATGCTTTTCTGGACCGGTTGGGTGGAGTTTCTTTTTGCTTATTATGCCCAACGTTACGGCGTACATTGCGACCTCGTAGGCAATGGCATGGTAGAGACGGCTACCGAATATGTTAACGGGGTAGGGATAAACCATTCATTCCATATCAACGGCACCCCGCTTGAAGACTTCAGTCGTGGTGAATTGAAGGCCTTGCGAGGCTCGCGACCCGAGTACCTCATCATGCCTGCAACCTTCGGCATGTGGATTATGTTTCTCGTAATGTATATTTTTTGCACCAGAACAGGCTGCAATTTCATCACATGGATACAGAAACACTGCCGTATAAACAATAATGTGCAGTTGCGTCCTGTGGCGCATCATCCGAGTATTGTGGTCTTTATGGAGTGGAACATGATAATGTGGGGGCTCTATCTGGTATTGATGTTCTGCTACGACCCCGTTTTTCTCGGCTCCAAACATCCAGTAACCTACATTGTGGCATTATTGTGCCTTGTCGGATCTGCGCTGATGCTTAAAAAACAACTGCGCATTTCAACATGGGGAAGGAATATCCGCATGGCGTTGGCAACTGTCGTGGTGTTCTGGACATTCGTAGAAGTGGCGGCCCGCAACGGCTTTTTCAGTGAGATATGGGTAGATCCCATGCACCATGTATGGGAGATGACATCCCTGTTGGCGGTATTCGTGCTGCTCATCTTCGGCTACAGACTTTATGATATAAAAGACAACGTCCGCTGATGATAACGGCAAGAACAAGGAAAGATAATGACGACAAAGTGAAAATATAACAGATTAACAACATAAAAAGAATAACAAACAATTAAAAACACAAAGAATATGAAGAGAATATTTACATTTATCGTAGCCGTAGCCGTAGCTTCGGCAGTAAAGGCACAGATGCACAGTACATTGAAGTTTGTAGGTCCGTCCAAGCTATCGGTATCGACAACGGAAATAGAGAGCGCGAACGACACCATAATGTTTGCCATGACGAGTACAACAACGGGAGATATAACCCTGCCGGACATGAAAGGCATGGGCACGATACCGTCTTTCACAATCAAAAACGCCACTTTTTCGATGGGTACAAATCATGTTATAACATTTGACGAACAGACTTTTACGACAACAGTAACGGTGGACGGAACGGAGAAAAACGTGACAGGCTCGTCGTTGTCGGGAACTTACAACCCTGCAGACAACTCACTTAGACTGTCCGTAGTGTTTAAATACGGCTCCATGCCATTAGAGATGACATACGCAGTTACATCTTTTTATGTCAAGCCGGTTACTAATAGCATATCGGTAGTTGTAGGCGGAAGCTTCACATACACCAACAACAGCGTTACCTATAACGTAAGAAAGTACATGGAAAATGACATTGAAAAGGTTGATGTTGAGGTTCCTTCGTACACCTTAAACGGCACAGTAATGGGTGATATAACGCTTGGTACATATACGGTAAAGGGTCTTTTGTATGATGAAAACATGGGCGGATATTATCGTGATTATAAGGATGACGGGCTTTCTTTCCACTTTACAGCCGAGCAAAACGGCGTAACGACAATGGACGGGGAATATAGTTTCAACAGTCAGAAAGACAACAATATACTTGTGAAATATAATGGCAGCAACATCTCTTCCATTGTAAACACATTCCAAATGGGTGCCATGCCGTTTGGCATAGTGACTGTTTTTGACAACGGTTCGACAGGAATATCAAATCTAACGACCGACAACAGAGTATCAAAAGACAATGAAACGGAATACGATATATGGGGTCGGAGAGTAGGGAACAATGCCAAAGGCATTATTATCAAAAACGGTAAAAAGTATCTGAGAAGCAAATGAAAACAGCCATAAAGCTCTTTTTGTCAGTCGTTTCTTTGCTTTTCTTGGGTTGTGAAGGGATAGCTGACGGCATCTACGATACACCTTCCGCAGTGTTACCTGCGGAAGGACAAATCGTAGTCGACGCTTCTGACTGGGGCAGTTGGTATTATATCGACCTGCCGGCACTGCACTCGTTTGCTCAAGACGATGACAATGAAGCTCTTATAAATGCACAAACCAATCATGTGGCATATCCCATACCGATGACATTGACGGCAGAACCTGACGGCAAATCGGGACAATACATGTATTGGTTTGATGTTTGGGGAGTAGGAACAAGCAACAATGAGTTTCGCAGCTTTACTCCTTGTGATGCCCAACCGGAGCCGGAAGAATGGACATTTGCCGTACATCGCAATAACGTAAGGACTAATGGCGGTGCCGTATATGAGACTATTTACACCTCAATGGACGAGCTTCCGGAGTCGAGTGCGGCATTTAAAGACGTGGTGTTTACGGCAGATGAATGGTCGGAAACCGATGTCTGGGACAGTCAGGAACAGATGTTGCAGAGCCTCGTGCCGTCGCAAGGCATCGCAATCAACAAGGTATTGTCCTCTTGGCTTGTCATGAACATCCCGCCAATGCCACCGACGTACACGCATAACAACCATGTCTTCATCTTAAAACTTGCAGACGGCAGCTGTGCGGCATTGCAGTTGGCAAACTATATATCGTCTTCCGGAACGAAATGCTATCTTACAATAAACTACAAATATCCATATTAAAATAACCATATATCATGTATAGAATATCATTGTTGGCTGTATTCGTCTTGCAAATGCTTACAAGCTATGGTCATATATATAATAATGGTGATACTGAATATGATGCCGAAGTTGACTCGATATGCAATCAGTTTGATCTTGGAGAGGTGGTTGTGACAGGAACACGTACTCCCAAGTTCTTGAAAGATACGCCGATACAGATGCGTGTCATAACGTCACGTGATATAGCGCGCATAGATGCGACCAATATTCAAGATCTTTTGCAGCAGGAATTGCCGGGAGTGGAGTTCTCTTATGCCATGAATCAGCAGACCCACCTTAATTTTTCAGGCTTCGGAGGACAGAGTCTGCTGTTCCTTATTGACGGAGAACGGCTTGCCGGAGAGACAATGGACGATGTTGATTTTACGCGTCTGACAATGGACAATGTGGAGCGCATAGAGATTGTTCGCGGTGCTGCGTCGGCTTTATATGGCAGTAATGCTGCGGGAGGAGTGATAAATATCATAACAAAAAAGGCGGAAAAGCCATGCTCTTTCAGTATAAACGCACGTCGGAGCAAGCACAACGAACAGCGTTACAACGCTTCTTTCGGATTGAAAGGCAAATCGTGGAGCAATATGCTGACCGCCAATTATAACAGCATAGATAATTATGACGTAAAGAATGGGGCTAATCCCGTGACGCGTGTCATATCTACCATATACGGAGACAAGGTATATAACATTAAAGAACATTTCTCATGGAACACGACAAGGCAGGTTGAGCTGTCGGGACATGCAGGTTACTTCTTCAGAGAAGTGTCACGCACGGTTGATCTGCCTGAACGTTACCGCGACTTTTCGGGTGGTTTGCGCTTGAAATGGACTGTCACGGACAATGACGCGCTGCAAATGAATTATTCTTTTGACCAATATGACAAGTCTGATTATCAGCGTATAGCACGTCTGGATATAAGGGATTACAGCAATGTGCAGAATGTTCTGCGGCTGTTGTATAGCCATACGCTGGATAAAGGGAGCATAGTTACGCTGGGTACTGACTATATGCACGACTATCTGTTGAACATGAATATGGATGGCAACAGGCGAAATCAGGATTGTTTTGATGTCTTTGCACAATATGATTGGCTTATTAACGACCGCTGGGAGATAGTGGGAGCGGTAAGATACGACTACTTTTCAGACAGCAACGACAGTCGTGTGACTCCGAAAGTCAATGTCTGTCATAAGCCGACAGGCAATATCGCTTTGCGTTTAGGTTATGGTATGGGCTTCCGTACACCCTCGCTCAAAGAGAAATATTATAATTTTGATATGAGCGGTATATGGATTGTAGAAGGGAACCCGAATCTTAAATCGGAAATAAGCCATAATTTCAACGCTTCGGCAGAGTACACCAAAGGGCACTACAACATCGTTGTCTCGGCTTATTATAATATAGTGAAAAACAAACTTGCCACTTCTGCACCTTATTTTAAGTCTGTTGATGACAAATTGCCTTATCTGCCTTATTCCAATCTTGATAATTACAAGGTGTATGGTATGGAAGTAGGGGTGCAGAGCAGGTGGGATTGCGGGTTGTCAGGCAGGATAACGTATGCTTATACCAAAGAGAATCTGCCTGAAAACAAGGATGGACAGAATGTCAATAACCAATATATTCCGGCACGGGAGCATGTCATGAACGTTCGTCTTGACTATGAACGGCGGTTTACACGCAGCTATGGCATAGGCGTAGGACTAAGCGGACGGGTGCTTTCTAACGTAAAGAACATGGAATACAAGAATTATTACGATATAAGTGAAGGCATGATAACTGTGTCTTATCCGGCATATAGCATATGGAAATTGTCGTTTATACAGAATATTGGAAAGGCTGTGAAGGTGAATATCGCCTTTGATAACATACTAAACTATAAGCCTGATTATTATTATCTAAACAGTCCGCTTACCGATGGTATTAATTTTCAAGCCGGAATTTCTGTCAGTTTATAGTGATAAGGTCAATGCCTGATTGCATGTACGGTATAGCTGAAAGTTGCCGGAATTGCTGTTTCGGTATTAAAACATAATGTTTTTCGGCTTTATATGTTGTTGTTTGTGATACAAGAAAAGTCTGTTTTGGGTTAAAAAACGTAAATATAGAGACCCTTATTTTGATATGACTTATAAATAAAGTATCTTTGCAGCACATATAAAAGCTGGAAAGCGTGAAAATAAAAGAAGTGGTTGATGCCCTTGAACGTTTCGCGCCTTTGCCCTTGCAGGAAGACTATGATAATGCCGGCTTGCAAGTTGGATTGACAGAGGCGGAAGTATCAGGGGCTTTATTGTGTCTTGACATCACGGAAAACGTTGTCGAAGAGGCCGTAAGTCTCGGATGTAATCTCATTGTGAGCCATCATCCGCTGATATTTCGCGGGCTTAAACGCATCGTAGGTGCCGATGAGGTGCAGCGAACAGTAGCAAAAGCCATAAAAAACAACATCACCATAGTGTCTATGCATACCAATATAGACAATGCGCAAGGTGGTGTGAACTTCAAAATAGCCGAGAAAATAGGTCTCGATGAGGTCGAAATACTTGAACGCAAGGCTTATGGAAGCATTGAATATGGCAGCGGAGTGATAGGAAAGATGCCTGTGGCAATGGATGCGCGTGATTTCATAAACCGGCTGAAAGATGTTTTCGGCGTTGAATGTGCACAGTGCAACAGTCTGATAAACCGCAAAATAAAGACCGTAGCCCTATGTGGCGGAGCTGGATCATTCCTGCTTGATGCCGCAATAGCCAAAGGTGCAGACGCTTTTATTACGGGTGAGATGCATTATCACGAATACTTCGGACACGAAGATGAAATACAAATAGCCGTGATAGGCCACTTTCAGAGTGAACAATATACAACAGAAATATTTGAATCAATAATCAAGGAGGCGTGTCCCGGCGTGATAACATTTGTCACAAGGCAAAACACCAATCCTATAATCTATTTGTAAACAATATGGCAAAGAAAGATCCAACAGATTTGTCGGTAGAGGAGAAGTTGAATGTACTCTACCAGTTGCAGACAACATTGTCGGCCATCGACGAAAAAAGAGCGTTGCGCGGTGAGCTTCCACTTGAAGTGCAAGACCTTGAAGACGAGATAGCCGGACTAAACACACGTATTGAGAAAATTAACAATGAGATTGGCGACTTCAAGAGTGCCGTTTCAAAAAAGAAAGCGGAAATAGCTGAAGCCGAAGCAAGCGTAGAACGTTATAAGAAACAGCTTGAAGAAGTCAAGAATAACCGTGAATATGACACTCTGAGTAAGGAAATTGAGTTTCAGACGCTTGAAATACAGCTCTGCAACAAGAAAATTAAAGAAGCAAAGGTAAAGATTGACGAGAAAAGCGAAGATCTTAAGAGTGCTGAAGAGCAATTGGCAGACCGCAAAATAGCTCTTGAAGAGAAGAAAGGCGAGCTTGATGAAATCATGGCAGAGACACGTGTTGAGGAAGAAAAGCTGCGTGAGAAGAGCCGTGAGCTTGAACTCAAGATAGAACCACGTCTGCTTACCAGCTTCAAACGCATCCGTAAGAATGCCCGTAACGGACTTGGTATCGTTTACGTGCAACGTGACGCCTGCGGAGGATGCTTTAACAAGATACCGCCACAGCGACAATTGGATATCAAGATGCATAAGAAAATCATCGTTTGCGAGTATTGCGGACGCATAATGATAGATCCGGAACTGGCAGGTGTTAAGCCTGATGTACAGGTTGAGGAGAAGCCGAAGCGTAAACGTGCAATACGCAAGCGTACAACAAAGAAAGATGCAGAAGAAAATCCTGAAGAAACAATGGATTGACAATAAAGACAAAACCTTATAATATAAAGGTTGCAATTTTTAAGGAAAGAGGATAATACTTGATTTTAAATGAGTTACAAGGTATTATTCTCTTCTTTTTATCTCCGGTCGGCTATGACTTTTAATGACCGGTCTGAGGGTTATATGATATAATCATGGAGATTGAATAATATAGAGATAAAGATATGGAGTTCGGAATCAGACAGATGAAAGGCGAAACCCGGCTGCTTGACACACGGAAAATAGCTTTTTTATGCTCAAGATATGCCCCGCGTGTAACGTTTCTTGTAGTAAAGGAATGGATAAAGGCCATGTCTGACATGAATTTCTGTATAGTATGCGGCGCGCAATCTCCTGTGGAAAGACAATTGTATAACCTGCTTTTGGATATACACAAGCCTGTTATACTTGTAAAAGCAGAGACATTGGGCGATGATTGCAGTATTGAAGAGATTGAAGCGATGAAAGAAGGACGTCTGCTCATTGTCACTCATTGTGATGAAAACGTGCATAGGGTGTCGTCGGAATCGGCTTTTGACCGCAACAGACTGATACTTTCAATCGCCGACACCATTGTCGTAGGGTACAGCAGCAGCGGGGGAAACCTTGAAAGGCTATTGCAGGGCAGGACAGATGTCACATATCTGATAGAAGATAACGACACAACGTTCAACCCTTATTCGGATTATTACGAAGCACATTGCGATGACGACAGATAAAAAGACAATACCGACAGCCTTTGTTTAAGCCAAAGGCAACTCTTGTTTGGGCCAAATACGGCTCCTGTTTAAGCCGAATACAATTATTGAACATGTATGTTCTTATCTCAAAATCAGGTCTTGTTTAAGCCCCTTAACGCATTTTCTAACGGTTGATTTCGGCATATTCGGGTATATCTTCCAATAGAACACATCTGTTGTTGGCATAATCCATCATGCAACAATAATGCTGGAGTCCGTTACTTACTATCAGATAATCCACTTTAAGCAGGAAATTATATGCCGATATCTGGTCAAACGTCTTTTGGGTAATGCTGATTGTCGGAGCCTTATATTCAATAATAAGGCGTGGAACGGCATTTTTGTCATACAGCACACTGTCACATCTTAGCTTTTTTGTACCGCATGACAACTCGACTTCATTTGCCATCAATGCCGCCGGATAGCCTTTACAGTCTATAAGAAAATGTATGAAATGTTGCCTAACCCATTCTTCAGGTGTTAAAGACACAAATTTGCGGCGCAATATGTCCCAAATGACTCTCTTGCCACATTCAGTTGAAACTTTTATTTCATATTGAGGTAGGTTTAATCGATACATTTTATTAAATTTGCATTCTGATACAATATAAGGACAATGCAAAGGTAGCCATAAAAAATCATATCGGTTATTTTTACCATTCCTTTTTATTCTTATCTATTACAATATCTATGGCAGATAACAAGCTTGTGACTTTTGACAGTATAATGCAAAGCCTGCGTGCAGGAAACTTTGAACCCATATATGTACTTATGGGGGATGAGGCTTATTATATTGATAAAATAGCAGACTTTATTATGGAAAACGCATTGACCGTAGAGGAAAAAGACTTCAATCAAACAGTCGTTTTCGGGTCGGATGTTACTTCCGTGCAGATTGCAGACATGGCAAGACGTTTTCCCGTCATGGCAGAAAGACAGGTTATTGTAGTAAAAGAAGCCCAGAATATTAAGAATTGGGATGCGTTGGAACGCTATCTGGAGAAGCCTGTTAAGTCAACCGTACTTGTAATATGCCATAAAAACGGCAATATAGACAAGCGCAAGAAGTTTGTAACAAAGGCCGGCGCTGTGGGAACTGTCTTTGAAAGCAAGAAAAAACGCGACAGCGAGCTGCCTTCTTTCATAGCGCAGTATCTTAAAAACAACGGTCAGGCGACAATAGAACAGAAGGCTGCACAGATGATAGCCGATTTTATCGGGGCGGATCTCAGCCGTTTGACTGGCGAACTTGACAAACTTATATTGTCTTTACCTGCAACAGACAAGAGGGTAACACCGGAGATAGTGGAGGCGAGTATAGGTATCAGCAAAGACTTCAATCCTTATGAACTGCGTAGTGCCATAGTTTCAAAAGATGTCGTAAAGGCAAATCTTATTATAGACTATTTTAGTAGCAACCCCAAAGCGGGTAGCGCATATATGCTGGTGCCTACTTTGTTCAGTTATTTTCAAAATCTTCTTATTGCCTATTATACACCTCGTCCTATTACAGACGAAAGCGTTGCACAATGGTTGGGGCTTGGCAAGGCATGGGCAGCTAAAGAATATATACTCGGAATGAGGAACTTTTCAGGTGTCAAAGTCATGCATATTATATCGAAAATAAGAGAAACTGATGCCAAAAGTAAGGGATTGGACAACCCAAATACTACTATTGGAGAGCTTTTACGTGAGTTGATTTTCTTTATTTTGCACTAAAAAAGAGCTTTTTTTGTGTCTGTTTTTTCTATTTTACAATTTTTTTTCGACATAAAAAATAGGGGAAAGTGACTTAAAATCAGAGCTTTTTTAAGATTTTGACGCCTCTGTAATGGCGTATTTTTAACCATTCTTGGCATCGCTTTTAAATATCAAAAAAAAACGGAAAAATGGCATAAAAACATCGTTTTTTAAGTCTTTGTTTTTACGTTTCACAATTGTTAGCATTTAAAATATTAAAAATTTGCAGCATTTAGATTTGCAAACACAAAGCGACAATTTACATTTTACATCACATTTGTATACACTTTCTCTGTATTTAATAATCCAAATTTGATATTTAATAATATACATTTTAAGTTTAAATTTTACAACTTATATTTATACAAAAGCATGCTTTCAGACGTAAATGATTGAATTTCAACAGAAAAAGCGTCTTTATTAGATATTTTTGATTATTTATTCCTATAAACTAACCTTGATTTTTGCATAAAGCATGATTTATGCTCTTAAAGTATATAATTAATTGATTTATATAGAAAAACTTAACTATAAAACGATAAACAAAGGCTTTGTAATCTTTAAAGACTATAAATTTAAATACGTAAATCTAAATCTAAAAGATGTAATGTTTATGTTTTTAAATGTCGAATATACAATTTAAAATCTCAATATTTGGTGTTTTCAAATACCAATTAAAATATTTGCAAGTTTAAAATAATTGATTTACCTTTGTAAAATCTAACAAAAAAGGACATTTTTATCATATTTTTCGCCTATGGACGATATGAAAGACAGAATCAGACAAGTAATGGAAGCCCATCATATGACCCAACAGACGTTTGCGCAGTTTGTTGGTATCAATGCCGGATCATTAAGCGGAATATTCAATAACCGCACAAAACCGACTCTTAATACCGTTGAGGCGTTGAAGAGTAAAATACCAAACTTGAATGTCGAATGGTTGATGTTTGGTCGTGGGTCTATGTTTGAGTCTGAACAGGCATCCTCTTCTACCCCTCAAGGTGAGGAAACAAAAAATTCCAACGATAATGTTTTTGATTCCGGTTTGTCATCTCCCGATTTGTTCAGTATGCCTCATGGCGTTACCGAACGTCAACAATCGCAACCCTTACAAGCCGGAAATGTGAAGACGGAGATAAAGTATGTTGAACGTCCGCAAAGGCAAATTACAGAGATACGTGTATATTTTGATGATCTTACATACGAGACTTTTGTTCCGAAAAAGAATTAAAATGGATGTGGAGAAATATTTTTATAGATATGTATAAGTCATAATTAATGAAATTAAAACCTTTTTCGTTCTAATATAACACGGACGGGTCTGAAGCAAGCATTATGTTTCGGACCCTTTTTTATTCTGTTTAATCTTGTGTGTTACGAATTTATGCTTTGTTTTTGACATTTTTGAGGCCGTTTGGTGCCGTTGTATGGGTACCTGAATGGCATTTTGGAGGAGTATAATGCGTTTTAAGGAGTGCAGGAGTGGCATTTTTCTGTTGCTTTGTTGCGGAGGTCTTGTTGCTTATTATGGGCAATAAATGTGTTGTGTGGTATGTTGCTTAATGATTTATAATAAGTATATTTGCAGAAATTATAACAGATAGGTATAATAGATGTTATGAATATCATAGAGATACATTCGTTGGACGAGCCGGGTGTAAGGTTGTTCGGTGCTCTTACAGAGGCACAGTTGCGTAACAGGATAGAGCCTGACAAGGGTATCTTTATTGCCGAGAGTCCGAAAGTGATACGTGTGGCACTTTCTGCGGGCTATCAGCCATTGGCGATGATGTGTGAACGTAGGCATATTGTCGGTGATGCGGCTGACATAGTGGCGGGAATAGGTGATGTCCCTATATATACGGGCAGTCGTGAGTTGCTTTCTTCGCTTACCGGTTATACGCTTACACGTGGTGTATTGTGTGCCATGCGCAGGTCTTCTTTGCCTCTTTTGAGTGATATATGCCGTGATGCCCGTCGTCTTGTTGTCATTCACGGAGTTGTAGATACCACAAATATAGGTGCTATATTCAGGTCTGCCGCCGCGCTGGGTATTGACGGCGTGTTGTTAACGACAGATTCTTGCGACCCGTTCAACCGCAGGGCTGTCCGTGTTTCTATGGGTTCGGTGTTCTTGGTGCCGTGGACGTGGTTGCCTGATGGCGTTGGTGTGTTGCGTGAATACGGGTTTAAGACTGCCGCAATGGCTCTTTCCGATGCGTCGGTTGCGCTTGACGACAAATCTCTTATGAATGAGGAGAGGCTTGCGATAGTCATGGGGACAGAGGGTGACGGTCTTCCTCATGATGTCATTGAGGGTTGTGACTATGTAGTACGCATTCCGATGTCTCGGGGTGTTGATTCTCTCAATGTGGCTGCCGCTTCTGCTGTTGCCTTTTGGCAGTTGCGAGTGAGATAATATGGGCATTGCGGCTTGGTTTCAACGTACACGGGTGGTTGTAAACAGCATGGTTAGCACTTGTAAACAGC
>JBJFGK010000084.1:0-3475 GCA_051892655.1 Prevotella sp.
ATAATCGTAGCTTCAACGGCTGAAAAGGCGCTGGCTCTTGACGGAGACCTATGGGATACGACTATCAATGGAAGTAAATCACAATGGATTTCTTATGCCGGAAAACCTCTCAAAAGCGACACCGGATGCTATTGGAGAGTCAAGGTTAACACCACACAGGGAGCTTCAGATTGGAGCGATGTTGCTACATGGAACGTCGGACTGCTTACCGAATCTGACTGGAGCGGACAATGGATTGGTCTTGACAAGGCTATGGCATGGGATATTGAAGATGTCCACAGCCGTCTAAGCTCAAGATATTTACGTTCCGAATTTAAGTTAGATAAAGAAATAAAGCGTGCTACACTTTATATCTGCGGACTCGGCATGTACGAAGCGTTTATCAACGGTAAGAAAGTCGGCGATCAAGTGCTAACCCCAGCTCCTACTGATTATAGACGTACTGTGCTTTACAATGCTTACGATGTCACATCAATGCTTGCTGAAAACAATGCTATAGGCGTAACTCTCGGCAACGGGCGGTTTTACACCATGCAACAAAACAAAAAACCTTACAAGATTACAAATTTCGGTTATCCCAAACTGCGACTTAACCTCATAATAGAGTTTGCCGACGGCAAGAAAAAAGTCATTTCTTCTGACAGCAAATGGAAACTCAACGCTGACGGTGCCATTCGCTCCAACAATGAATACGACGGAGAAATTTACGATGCGCGCAAAGAATTTGACGGTTGGACTCTTCCCTGCTTTGATGACAAAGCATGGATGCAGGCGGAGCGTGTTTCCATTCCATACGGCACTTTAAGAGGAGCCATGAGTCCGGACATGAAAGTGGTGAAAACATTAAAACCCGTCAGCATCAAGCATCGCGACAACAGTATTATATTAGATTTCGGACAGAACATGGCGGGTTGGATAAAGACACGTATAGGCAACATTGCCGCCGGAGATACCGTAACAATACGTTTTGCCGAAAAACTCGACTCGGCAGGATGCCTATACAGGGTAAATCTCCGCAATGCGTTGTCTACCGACTATTACATAGCCAACGGCAAAGAACAGGGACGTTGGTGGTCGCCGGCATTTTCATATCATGGTTTCAGATATGCCGAAATTACAGGTCTTAAAGATGTTGATGCCAATGATTTTATCGCCGAAGTGATAAGCGATGAAATGGAACAGACAGGAACGTTCTCTTCTTCCGACGAGACTCTTGACAAAGTCTACAATAATGCCGTTTGGGGCATATTGTCAAACTATAAAGGGATGCCTGTTGACTGTCCGCAACGCGATGAACGACAGCCTTGGCTTGGTGACCGTACACGTGGATGCTTTGGAGAAGCCTTTATTTTTGACAACAACAAGCTGTATGCAAAATGGGCACGCGACATCTGCGAGGCACAACGCGAAGACGGATGCATTCCCGATGTGGCTCCGGCTTATTGGAACTATTACAGTGATAACATCACATGGCCTGCCGTGTTGCCGTTCTCTTTGGAGATGATGCTCAATCAATACGGCGACGACCAACAGATACGACAGTATTACCCTGCTGTAAAACGCTGGCTGCATCACATGAAAGACCGTTATGCCAAAAACGGCATCATGCCACGCGACAAATATGGTGACTGGTGTGTACCGCCTGAAGACATCAAAATGATACACAGTCAGGACCCTAAGCGCAAGACCGACGGCACTCTCATTGCCACAGCATATTATTACAGACTTAACAAACTGATGCAACGATTTGCTTTGCTGCAAGAATTGAATGACGATGCCGATGCTTTTGCGCAAGAAGCCGACAACGTAAAAAAGGCTTTCAATGAGACTTTCCTTCATATAAACAAAGGTACTGCCGAAGTAACCGGTCACTTGTTGTATCCTGATAGTACATTCTACGGGAACAACACTGTAACCGCAAACCTTCTGCCTCTGACTTTCGGTATGATAGATGACAGTTATGTACGTGAAGAAGTGCAGAAAAATATCATCAAAAACATCATTACCGACAACAAGGGGCATATATCCTGTGGCGTTATAGGCGTACAGTGGCTCATGCACGGGCTTACAGACATGGGACGCGGCGACATTGCATGGCTCTTGGCAACAGACAAGAAATATCCGTCTTGGGGATATATGGCTGAAAAAGGTGCCACAACAATATGGGAACTATGGAACGGCGACACTGCAAGTCCTAAAATGAACAGCGGAAACCATGTAATGTTGCTCGGCGATTTGGTATCGTGGATATTTGAAGACTTGGGCGGTATCAAAGCCGACAACAATAATCCCGGATTCAAACACATCATTCTGCAACCGGATTTCTCGGTAGATGAAATCGACGACATCAATACAACATACAAGTCAATATACGGAAACATAACAAGCCGTTGGAAGAAGACACACGGGAAATTGGATTGGCATGTGGAAATTCCTGCAAATACGACAGCCACACTGTACATGCCTGACGGTTCTACAAGGGAGTTAGGCTCCGGTATCTACGACATCAACGAGCCTCTGCCGGCAAAAGACAAGGCAATAGTATGTGACGAATTCCTTTATACAAAGGCTTCTTTCCCCGAGTGTCACTCTGCTACCATAACAGAAGCCAAGAACGGCGATCTCATAGCAACCTATTTCGGTGGCACAAAAGAGCGCAATCCGGATGTCTGTATATGGACAAGCCGCAAGCCTAAGGGCAGTGACCGCTGGCTTGAACCGGTATTGGTGGCTGACGGAGTGTTCAAGAGTGACAGCGAAGAGGCAAAACTCGCCGGTTTGTCAGGTATTGACAGCACCACAACGGCAGCTGACAAGGGACCGATATTGGATAAGAAGATAAGCAAAAATCCCTCCGGCTACCAACGTAAGGCTTGCTGGAACCCTGTAATCTACCAAGCGCCAAACGGCGAACTGCAACTTTACTTCAAGATTGGCAGCAGCGTGGCTGACTGGACAGGTTGGATTATACGTTCAAAAGACGGAGGAAAAACATGGAGCAGACGTGAACCGCTGCAAGAAAATTATCTCGGACCGGTTAAAAACAAGCCTCTGTTTAACAACGGACGCCTCATTGCACCTACAAGTATCGAAAAAGGTGGCTGGAGACTGTATTTTGAATATTCCGATGACATGGGCAAGACATGGAAACGTAGCGACTATGTCGCTGCCGATGAAGATGTTTTGGCTATACAACCTGCCATCATGAAGCTGCAAGACGGTCGTCTGGCCGCTGTGGCACGCACACGTAGCGAACATATCGGTATTACTTACAGCTCGGACAACGGAGAAACATGGTCTAAACTCAAACTCATAGATACTCCAAACAACAACAGCGGACTCGATGCAGTGACACTTAAAGACGGCAGACATGTCATGATTTGTAACGACAAGCCTATCCCGCACGACATAAAGAACGGTAAAGGCTTAAGAACACCGTTGTCTTTGCTCATATCAGAAGACGGAGAGCACTGGG
>JBJFGK010000085.1:0-14311 GCA_051892655.1 Prevotella sp.
AGATTGAGTTGGTCGAACGTGATAATCTCATCCATACGGTTAAGAAATTCCGGACTGAACTGCTTGCTGAGACTCTTTTGTATGATGCTCCGTGCATACTCGCGGTCGTTGTCGTCAATGTCAAGACCCTTGCCGTTACCTGCATTAAAGCCTATTCCATGTCCGAATTCTTTCAGCTGTCGTGTGCCGGCGTTGCTGGTCATTATGATTACGGTGTTGCGGAAATCTACAAGACGTCCGTTTCCGTCGGTAAGTCGTCCTTCATCAAGAACCTGTAACAGCATGTTGAACACGTTGCCATGAGCTTTTTCAATCTCGTCAAGCAGCACGATAGAGTAGGGGTGACGCCTTACACGTTCAGTAAGTTGTCCTCCTTCATCATATCCGACATATCCCGGAGGAGCTCCGACAAGTCTTGACGTGTTGAAACTCTCGCTGTATTCACTCATATCGATGCGTATAAGCGCGTCGGAGTTGCCGAACATCTGTTCGGCGAGCTTTTTTGCAAGATAGGTCTTACCTACGCCCGTAGGTCCGAGAAACATAAATGCACCTATCGGATGATTGGGTTCTTTCAGTCCCATGCGGTTACGCTGTATAGACTTTACTATCTTTTCTATTGCCTTGTCTTGTGCTATGACACAACTCTTCAGCTCATCGCCCATCTGTTTAAGCCTTATGCTTTCAGATTCGGCAATACGTTGTACAGGTATGCCGCTGATTAGAGATACCACGTCAGCCACATCGGCCTCTGTAACACTTTCCGGATGTGCGCTGTCTATGTCTTCCCAACGTTTTTGCATGTATTCGAGCTCTTTTTCAAGTTCTGCCTGCTTGTCGCGGAAGCCTGCCGCCAACTCGAAATTCTGGTTCTTTACAGCCGCTTGCTTCTTTGCGTTGACAGCTTTAATCTCTTGTTCCTTCTGCGTTATTTCAGGCGGAGTCTTTGCGTTGCGTAGATGTATTCTCGCTCCGACTTCGTCAAGGGCGTCAATTGCCTTGTCAGGGAAGAAGCGGTCTGTGATATACCGGTCTGTAAGTTTGACACATGCCAAAATGGCATCGTCGGTATAAGATACATTATGGTGCTTCTCATATCTTTCTTTGATGTTGTTGAGAATTTCCAATGTCTCTTCTTTTGTCGTAGGCTCTACAATCACTTTCTGGAAACGGCGTTCCAACGCCCCGTCTTTTTCTATTGATTTCCTGTATTCGTCAAGAGTTGTCGCACCTATGCATTGTATTGTGCCTCGTGCCAAAGCCGGTTTCAGAATGTTTGCGGCATCCATAGAACCGGGAGTGGACCCCGCGCCTATAAGAGTATGTATCTCATCTATGAATATAATAACATCCGGATTGTTTTCAATCTCTTTTATCAGGGATCTGATGCGTTCTTCAAACTGTCCTCTGTATTTTGTTCCTGCCACAATGGCAGTCATGTCAAGACTTACAAGACGCTTGTTTAGCAGTATTCTTGATGTGTGACGTTTGTTGATAAGTTGTGCCAGACCTTCGACAATCGCACTTTTTCCCACTCCGGGTTCACCTATTAGGATAGGGTTGTTCTTCTTTCGGCGACACAGAATCTCTATGACTCTTTGTATTTCTTTCTCTCTTCCTACAACGGGATCGAGCTTTCCGCTTGCTGCCGCTGCGGTAAGGTCTGTGCCGAAATTGTCAAGTACGGGTGTTTTTGTAGCTGTTTTGCGTGTGCCCGTAACAGGACCCTGTGCGTGTTGTTTCCTGTTCTCGTTTCTGTTTATGCTTAATATGCCGTCTTCTTCCTCATCGTCAAAGTCGTTGAAGTCGTCTTTGTCAGGCAAGTCCAGACCGTCTTGTGATTGTCTGTGCTTTTGTTGGAAGAAAGAAGACGCTTCATTATAGAATATGTTGTTAGTCTCCAAAATCTCTTTTGCCCCGTTATTGGCATGGTCATGAAGAATGGCGAGAAAGACATGCTGCACATCAACGGTCGATAACGACTGTATACGTGCTTCGAGTACAGCAAGTTTAAGGATGTTGCTGGCTTTCTCGTTTAATACAAGCTCCTGTGTGTTGATAGGCTGCATGAAATCGTCTTCTCTGACTCTCATCTCCAGCTCGTTCTTTATGGCAGAAATGTCAGTGTCAGAAATGCCAAGCAACTTGTTTACTATGCCATCTTTATCACGCATCATACCAAGTAACAAATGCTCCGGACCGACAGAACGACTTGCCAGACGTGCGGCTTCTTCACGACTAAACGCTAATATCTGTGAAACTTTGGGTGAAAATTGACTTGTCATGTTTACGCAATTAATTTGTTGTTTTTGTTCATCTGGGCATCTACCACATATTTCGTGCAGCTTATCATATGCAAAGATAGTGCAAAAGTGTGCAAAGAAAACTTGTTTTCAATTTGCCGAGTGCAGCTTATCTTATGCAAAGATAATGTAAAGATGCAATATTCTTCGTGCAAATAGTATGCCATTTATGGTTTATTTTGTTAAAAAAATGATATTTGTCAAACGATTGCTACTTTTCAAAACCATTTTGAGACGCTTTTTTAATTGTCGATACGTCTTCAAAACACGGTGTTAAGACTTCATTACTATAATACTTATCATGTCTAAATAGGCTGTTTAGATGTTGTAAGAGGCTTGTTTGTTGTGTCTGTCTGGCCTTGTTGGCGTTAGTTTTTCAGCCTTTGTCGTGTCTTGTCATAAATCAAGAAAAACGCCGTTTTAAGAAAAATACATAAATAGTGCAACATTATAATATATGCTTTTTTATTATCTTTGCATCCGAAAATTCACATCATCGGATAATGATAAAAGATTTGATATTACCAGATTATATTTTTGAATCAAGTTGGGAAGTCTGTAATAAAGTCGGCGGTATATATACCGTTCTTTCAACAAGGGCGAAGACCCTTCAGGATATGATAAATGACAAGGTCATTTTTATTGGTCCGGACTTCAAAGAAGGTAGTAATCAATGTTTTACTGAAGACAATACTTTATTCAGCGATTGGAAAGCCAAAGCTTCAGAAGAAGGTTTGGCCGTACGTGTCGGTCGTTGGAACGTGCCGGGCAGCCCTATAGCTGTTCTTGTTGATTTCAATCCTTATTTCAGCAAGAAGAACGAGATATATATATGGCTATGGGAGCACTATCAGGTGGACAGTCTCCACGCTTATGGCGACTATGATGAAGCCTCGATGTTCTCTTATGCGGCAGCTCTGGTGGTTGAAAGCTATTACCATTTTTATCTTGAAGGCAACAAAAGAGTGGTCTATCATGGTAATGAGTGGATGTTGGGACTTGGTCTGCTTTATATCAACAACAAGCTGCCACAGGTTGCGACAGTGTTTACCACACATGCCACAAGTATTGGTCGTAGCATAGCCGGCAACAACAAGCCACTTTATGACTACTTGTTTGCATATAATGGTGACCAAATGGCAGACGAGCTGAATATGCAGAGCAAACATTCTATCGAGAAACAGACAGCAAAGCATGTGGATTGTTTTACCACAGTCAGCGATATTACAGCCAACGAGTGTAAGGAACTTTTGGACAAACCGGTAGACTTTGTACTTCCAAATGGTTTTGAAGACGATTTCGTGCCCAAAGGTGCAGCGTTTACGAAGAAGCGCAAGGCTGCCCGTAAGATGGTACTTGATGTTGCCAATGCCATATTGGGCACATCTCTTGATGATGATACGCTTATAGTGTCAACAAGCGGTCGTTATGAGTTCCGCAATAAAGGCATCGACGTGTATATAGAGGCCATGAACCGCCTCTTGCGTGATAACCGTTTGAAGAAGAATGTATTGGCTTTTATAGAAGTACCCGGCTGGGTAGGCGAGCCAAGACAAGACCTTATAGACCGTTTGCAGAACGGTGGAAGCTACGATGAGGCATTGCCCGTTCCGCTTATCACACACTGGCTGCATAACATGTCACACGACAAGACTTTGGATATGCTAAAGTATCTTGATATGCAAAACCGTAAGGAAGACAAGGTCAAGCTGATATTCCTGCCTTGTTATCTTAATGGCGGAGATGGAATATTCAATATGACATACTACGATCTGATACTTGCCAATGACCTGTGCGTATATCCTTCTTATTATGAGCCATGGGGATATACACCGCTTGAGGCTGTGGCATTCAAGGTTCCATGTATTACGACAGACCTTGCAGGCTTCGGATTGTGGGCAAATAGTGTCTATGGACATTACGGCAAGATAAGCGAAGGTGTGGAAGTGATACATCGTACAGATTACAACTACTCGGAAGTGGCAGACAGAATAAAAGAAACCATAGCTCAATATAGCTGTCTTACAGCGGCGGAGGTAAAGAAGTCGAGAGACAACGCCGCACGTCTGTCTAAAAAGGCATTGTGGAGCCAATTTATAAAATATTATCTTGAAGCTTACGACTTTGCATTGCGCAAGGCGGAAAGCAGGAACTAAACGGAAACGTAGAACAGAAATGTTTTCACAGATAAAACCAAATATATAATAAATAGGATTTATGAAAATTAAAGCTGATTATGTAAATGCACCTCAGTGGCAGGAACTGACTGTAAAGTCAAGACTTCCGGAGCAGTTGAAGTGCTTGGATGAGCTCGCACACAATATGTGGTGGGCATGGAACTATGAGGCGAGAGACCTTTGGAGAAGCTTGGATGAGAAACTCTATGAGGAAGTAGACCACAGCCCCGTGCTGTTGCTTGAGCGTCTCAGCTATGACAGAAAGGAAGAGATTGTAAAGGATAAGGCAATAATGAAGCGTGTGAAGGACGTATATGCTCAGTTCCGTAAATATATGGATGTTGAGCCGGACAAAACACGCCCCTCTGTGGCATACTTCTGTATGGAATATGGACTCAATCAGGTGCTTAAGATTTATTCCGGTGGTCTCGGTATGCTTGCCGGAGACTATGTAAAAGAGGCTTCAGACAGCAATGTAGATATGTGCGCGGTAGGCTTCCTTTATCGTTTCGGATATTTCAAGCAGTCGTTGAGCATGGACGGACAACAGATTGCAAACTACGATGCACAGATCTTCAACTCACTTCCTATAGTCCGCCAACTTGATGCCGACGGCAATCCTCTTGTTGTAGATGTACCATACATGAACTATCAGGTTCACGCTTATGTGTGGAGAGTCAATGTAGGTCGTGTTGCTCTTTATCTGCTTGATACTGACAATGAAATGAACTCAGAGTTTGACAAGCCGATCACTCACTCTCTTTATGGTGGTGACTGGGAAAACCGTCTCAAACAAGAGATCTTACTCGGTATCGGCGGTATGCTGACACTTAAGAAACTCGGTATAAAGAAAGATATCTATCATTGTAATGAAGGCCACGCCGCTCTCTGTAATCTGCAGCGTCTGTGTGATTATGTAAAAGAAGGCCTTACCTTCAATCAAGCACTTGAATTGGTACGTGCGTCTTCATTATATACGGTTCATACTCCGGTTCCTGCCGGTCACGACTATTTTGACGAAACTCTCTTCGGAAAGTACATGGGCGGTTATCCGTCAATGCTTGGTATCAGCTGGGACGAGTTTATCGGTATGGGTCGTACCAATCCGGATGACCATTCAGAGAAATTCTGCATGTCAACATTTGCTTGTAACACATGTCAGGAGGTTAATGGCGTAAGTATGCTTCATGGTTGGGTCAGCCAGAAAATGTTCTCAGGAATATGGAAAGGATATTATCCTGAAGAAAATCATGTCGGTTATGTTACCAACGGCGTACACTTCCCGACATGGGCAGCGACAGAATGGCGCAAGCTCTATGCACAATATTTTGATCAGTCATTCATGGGAGACCAGAGCAATGAGGATATTTGGCATGCTATATATAATGTTCCTGATGATGTCATTTGGGACACACGTATGGCTCTCAAGAAGAAACTCACAGATTACATCCGTGTTAAGTTCCGTGAAACATGGTTGAAGAATCAAGGAGATCCTTCACGCGTGGTTTCTCTTCTTGAGAAAATCAATCCTAATGCGCTTATTATAGGTTTCTGCCGTCGTTTTGCGACATACAAGCGTGCACACCTTCTCTTTACAGATCTTGATCGTTTATCAAAGATTGTAAACAATCCTGAGCATCCGGTACAGTTCTTGTTCTCAGGAAAAGCACACCCCGCAGATGGCGCAGGTCAGGGACTCATTAAGAAAATATTCGAGATAAGCCAGCGTCCGGAGTTCCTTGGTAAGATTATCTTCCTTGAAGACTATGACATGCAGCTTGCCCGCCGTCTCGTATCCGGCGTTGATATATGGATGAATACACCTACACGTCCTCTTGAAGCATCCGGAACATCAGGCGAGAAAGCAGAGATGAACGGTGTTGTCAATCTCTCTGTCCTTGACGGTTGGTGGCTTGAGGGCTATCGTGAAGGTGCAGGATGGGCTTTGACAGAGAAGCGTACATATCAAAATCAAGGCTATCAGGATCAGCTCGATGCTGCAACCATTTACGGACTGTTGGAGAACGAGATTATACCTCTGTACTATAACAAGAACTCTAAGGGATATAGTGAGGGTTGGATAAAGGTTATAAAGAACTCAATAGCTACTATCGCTCCTCATTATACAATGAAGCGTCAGCTGGATGATTATTATGACAAGTTCTATAACAAAGAGGCTGCACGTTTCCATAAGCTTTCTGCCGATGATAACCGCCTTGCTAAGGACATCGCACATTGGAAAGAGGCTGTCGCAGAGCGTTGGGACGCTATCAACGTGGTATTTAAGGAGAGCGATATCCCTTCAACCGGAATGGAAACAGGTATAAGCTACACTGTTAAATATGTCATAGACGAACAAGGTCTTAACGATGCAATAGGACTTGAATTTATTGCTGTCGGTACAGACAACAACGGTGAAGAGCGTATTGCTAACATTTTCCCGTTCAAGCTTGTGGGTAAAGAAGGCAATCATTACACCTTTGAAGCCAAAGTTGAGGCTTCTGAGGCAGGTACATACAAGACGGCAGTCAGAATGTATCCGAAGAATGAAAACCTGCCACATCGTCAGGATTTCTGCTATGTCAAGTGGCTTGCTTAACATGGCATGATATATATTAATAACAGGGGTTGTATCAAAACGATTGTTGATACAACCTCTTTTATTTTTTGCATCCCGTTTGTCCGGTATCGTATTTTTTTAGTTGATACGCAATACGATATGTCAATTGGACTACTTTCTGCATATTTTAGATAACATGCTTTTTTTGTATACGCTATAAATTTGCAACCGATTTTCAGTAAAAATAAAAAAAGTATGAACAAGACAATCGTAAGAATAGGATGCTTGACCTGCCTTGCATTTATGGCTCTGTCATGTACCAACAAGTCAGGACAAGAAGTACAACCGTCCGGATATGAGACGATGAAAGTAAAAAAGACAAATAAATCAGTTGAAGAATCATATTCGGCTACAATAAGAGGATGTCAGGATATAGATATACTGCCTCAAGTGTCGGGTAAGATACAGCGCCTGTGCGTGTCTGAAGGCGATATCGTAAGGCGTGGTCAGATATTGTTTGTCATAGATCAGGTACCATATAAAGCGGCATTGCAGACGGCAGAAGCTAATATGGAAGTGGCAAAAGCTGACTTGCGAACAGCCGAACTTAATTTTAACAACAGCAAAACATTGTACGAAAAGAAGGTCATATCCCATTCTAATTTGATGACTGTCGAGAATTCGTATTATTCAGCAAAGGCGCGAGTGGCTCAGGCAAGTGCACAATTGACAAATGCGCGTAATGATTTGTCATATACAGAAGTAAAATCTCCATGTGAAGGTGTTGTTGGAAGCTTGCCTTACAGAGTGGGTACTCTCGTCAGTCCGTCAATGCCACAGCCTTTGACAACGGTTAGTGACAATTCCAAGATGTATGTATATTTTTCTATGACAGAAAATCGTTTGCTCCAACTGACCAAAGAGCATGGCTCTATGACAAAGGCTCTTTCAACGATGCCGGATGTCATGTTGCGTCTTAATGATGGTAGCATGTATGAATCAGCAGGGCGCATAGAGAGTATCAGCGGTGTTATAGACCGCAGTACAGGAACGGTGACTATGCGGGCGGTATTTCCAAATGCTTCACGCATACTGCACAGCGGAGCCTCAGGCTCGGTTGTCATTCCTTCTTCTTATAACGACTGTATTGTAATACCCCAAGAAGCGACCGTTAAGTTGCAGGATAAGATAATGGTCTATAAGATAGACAACGGTATAGCTAAATCACAGCTGATAGAAGTAGCCCCTCTGAATGACGGTCGTGAATATGTTGTCATCAACGGTCTCAAGGTTAATGACGAGATAGTAGCTAAAGGTGCCGGACTGATAAAGGAAGGTCAGAAGGTGAGATAATTATGATGACGATTAACAAATATCAGCAACAAGAATAATATCCGATATGAAAGGCAATATATTTATCAAGCGTCCGGCAATGGCCATATCTATATCCATTCTTATAGTGGCTGTCGGACTGATTTCCCTGTTCTCGCTACCTGTAGAACAATATCCTGACATAGCTCCGCCAACGGTGCGTGTTACCGCAACATATACCGGTGCCGATGCCGAAGCTGTAATGAACTCGGTCATTATGCCTTTGGAAGAGAGCATCAACGGTGTGGAAAACATGATGTATATATCATCTATGGCAGCCAATAACGGCTCTGCAACAATAACGGTCTATTTCAAACAAGGCACCGATCCGGACATGGCACAGGTCAATGTTCAGAATCGTGTAAGTCAGGCGCAGGGCCTTTTGCCGGCGGAAGTGACAAAGATAGGCGTAACCACACAGAAACAGCAGACAAGTTTCTTGCAGATAGGAACCTTGTGTAGTGATGGTCGCTATGACCGGACATTCCTTTCCAACTATCTTGACATTACCGTGATACCTCAGATAAAGCGTATTAACGGTGTGGGAGATGTCACGTTGCTCGGCGATACATATAGCATGCGTATATGGTTGAAGCCGGAACTTATGGCCCAATATGGTCTTTTGCCGTCTGATGTTACTTCCGTGCTTGGAGAGCAGAATATTGTTTCGCCTACCGGCACTTTGGGAGAGAACTCAAAAAACGTTTACCAATACACCATGAAGTACAAGGGACGTCTTAAGAGTTCTGAAGAATTCAGGAATACGGTGATACGTTCCAATGACGACGGGTCGGTACTCAGACTGAAAGACGTTGCAGATGTGGAGCTTGGAACATTGAGTTATAGTTTTATGACAGAGATGGACGGCAAGCCGGCATGTCCGTTTATAGTGTTCCAAACAGCCGGTTCCAATGCAACCGCCGTAAATGAAGATATAGCTGAAAACATTGCATCTATGAGCAAGTCTTTGCCTGACGGAGTGGAATTCGTAACATTGATGAGTTCCAATGACTTCCTATTTGCTTCAATCTATAATGTTGTAGAGACGTTGATTATAGCGATCATTCTGGTAATACTTGTCGTGTACTTCTTTTTGCAAGATTTCAAGAGTACCATTATACCGTCTATATCTATAATCGTATCGTTGATAGGAACCTTTGCCTGTCTTTCGGCTGCCGGTTTCAGCTTGAACATACTTACTCTTTTTGCTCTTGTGCTTGCCATTGGTACGGTTGTAGATGATGCCATAGTGGTTGTTGAAGCCGTACAGTCCAAGTTTGATGCCGGATACACATCTTCCTATCAAGCCACAAAGGATGCTATGGGTGATGTCACTATGGCTATCGTCTCTTGTACATGTGTCTTTATGGCTGTTTTCATACCTGTTACTTTTATGGGAGGTACATCCGGCATCTTTTATACCCAATTCGGTATAACAATGGCTACGGCTGTCGGGATATCAATGATATCGGCCCTTGTGCTGTGTCCGGCGTTGTGTGCCATAATGATGAGGCCTTCTGACGGGAAGAAGAGTGCAAAGAGTCTCAACGGACGTGTACGTGCCGCCTATAACGTATCGTTTAATGCCGTTCTTAGTAAGTATAAACGTGGCGTGATGTATGCCATACATCACAGATGGATGGTGTGGACCGGCCTGTTGGCTTCTTGTGTGCTGCTTTATTGGCTAATGACGACAACCAAGACCGGTCTTGTGCCTCAAGAAGATCAGGGAGTGATGATGGTCAATGTTAGCACTTCGCCCGGCAATACCTTGCAAGAGACGGAGAAAGTAATGGACAAGACTGTTGATATACTTAAAAAGATACCGGAGATAGAGCATTATGCCAGAGTTTCGGGATATGGACTGATTTCGGGACAAGGCACTTCCTACGGAACTATAATCATACGTCTGAAAGACTGGAGCGAGCGTAAGGGTAAGGAACATACTGCCGATGCCGTGTCGGCACGCCTTAACGCTGAGTTCGCAAAGATAAAAGATGCCCAGATATTTACATTCCAGCCTGCAATGATACCCGGTTATGGCATGGGCAACACCATAGAACTGAACCTTCAGGACAAGACCGGAGGAGACATGACAACGTTTTATGGCAATGCAATGAAATTTATCATGGCTCTTAACCAAAGGCCTGAGGTGGCTATGGCATATACTTCCTATGCCATGAATTTCCCTCAGATATCCGTAGAAGTGGACGCTGCGAAGTGTAAACGTGCGGGAGTATCGCCTGCCACAGTGCTTGATGTGATGGGCAGCTATTGCGGTGGCTCTTACATCTCCAATTACAACGAGTTTGGAAAGGTCTATCGTGTCATGATGCAAGCCTCGCCTGACTATCGTCTGGATAAGCATGCCCTTGACAATATGTTCGTGCGCAATGGCACTGAAATGGCTCCGTTAAGTCAGTTTGTCACTCTTACAGACAAAATGGGCTCTGAAGTGGAGAACAGATTTAATCTTTATAGCTGCATTACTGCCAATGTGAATGCTGCGGACGGCTATTCCACAGGCGAGGTTCAGCAGGCTATAGACGAAGTGGCAAGGCAGACTCTGCCTTCGGGTTACGGATATGAGTATGGCGGAATGGCACGTGAACAACAGACAAGCGGCGGAAACAAGACGGCATTTATCTATGCTATATGCGTGTTCCTTATATATCTTATTCTGGTATGTCTGTATGAGAGTTTCCTTTTGCCGTTTGCAATCATATTCTCTGTACCTTTCGGACTTATGGGCTCGTTCCTCTTTGCCAAAGTTCTCGGACTTGAAAACAATATATATCTTCAGACGGGTGTCATAATGCTTATCGGCCTTCTGGCAAAGACGGCAATTCTTATCACAGAATATGCCGTAGAGCGTCGCCGTAAAGGTATGGGCATCATCGAGTCGGCTTATTCAGCGGCACAGGTTCGTCTGCGTCCGATTCTGATGACGGTACTTACAATGATATTCGGTATGTTGCCCCTTATGTTCTCTACCGGAGCCGGAGCCAATGGCAATTCTTCTCTTGGTACCGGTGTGGTAGGTGGAATGTTGATAGGTACGGTTGCTCTTGTCTTTGTAGTACCTGTATTTTATATAATCTTCGAGTATCTGCAAGAGAAAGTGCGCAAGCCCGTACACGAAGAAGCCGACAGGCAATTCCTGCTTGAACGTGAGAAGAGTCGTGGAGAGAAAAACGAGATATAAAAACATGTTATTAATAAATGTGTGAGATAAACAACAATCAGTATGAAATATATATTTCCAAATAGCAGACGCAAGTCGAACGATTTGTCAGGATTAACGGTGTCCTGTCCGGATATGTCGCATGTAGGCATGTATCTTGTTGCGGTTACAATGTCGGTGGCAATGATATTGTCTCTTGCCTCGTGTGGCATATATTCCAAATATGAGAAAGCCAATGATGTTCCTGTGGGTTTGTATGGCGACACTGATACTTTGGCGTGTCAGACAGACAGTGCCGGACTTGGCTCCTTGTCGTGGAGAGAACTGTTCACAGACCGGAATCTGCAAAGCCTTATAGATAGTGCGCTTGCCAATAATACCGATATGCAGGTCGCTTATCTGAAAGTCAAGGAAGCTGAAGCCGCTCTCATGTCGGCGAAGCTGGCATATCTGCCGTCATTTGCTTTTGCTCCTCAAGGTACGATAAGCAGTTTCGACCAGAACAAAGCCATACAGACTTATACTCTGCCAGTAACGGCAAGCTGGGAACTTGATATCTTCGGCAAGTTGAGAAACGCCAAGATGCAGTCTAAGGCAATGTTTGAACAGAGTCGTGACTATCGTCAGGCCGTACAGTCACAACTCGTGGCGGCGGTGGCAAACAACTATTATACTCTTCTCATGCTTGACGAACAGCTTGACATATCACGCTCGACGTGTTTGTCATGGGAAAAGACTGTTGATGCCATGAGGGCGTTGGTTGATGCGGGATATGAAAACGAAGTCGCCGTATTGCAATTAGAAGCCTCTCTTGCTAACGTCAGAGTATCTATACTCGATATAGAACAGCAGATAAATAAGGTTGAAAACGCCGTGTCCTTGCTTATAGGCAGTACGCCTCACCATATATTGCGAGGTTCCTTGAGCGATTGGGAAAAGCCGCAGATAATAGACTTGGGAGTTCCATTGTCGCTGCTTTCAAACCGTCCCGACGTGAAAGCTGCAGAGCGCAATCTTGAACAGGCCTTCTATGTCACTAACGGGGCACGTTCTTCATTCTATCCGTCTATAACACTTAGCGGAAGTGCAGGTTGGACCAACAATTCCGGCACGGGCATATATAATCCCGGCAAGTTGCTCGCAACAGCCATAGGGTCGCTGACGCAGCCTCTCTTTGCACGCGGACAGCTGTCGGCAAATCTTAAGATTGCCAAAGCACAACAGGAAGAAGCGTCTTTGCAGTTCAGACAGACACTGCTTGACGCCGGTGTGGAAGTTAATGACGCTTTGACAAGTTATCAGAATGCAGGCAAAAAAACTTTGTTATACGAAAAACAAGTGGTATCTTTGGAGAAAGCTTATGGCAATACGATGCTTCTTATGGAGCATGGTAACACGACGTATCTTGAAGTTCTTACCGCCCAACAGACATATCTCTCGGCCATGTTGCAACAGACAGCTAACAGGTTGGAGGAGATTCAAGGGCTAATCAGCCTTTATCATGCTCTCGGAGGTGGTGGAAGATAGACTCCGAATATATTCTCTGATAATATGAAAAAATGAAACAATCCACAGGTAAAAACAATAAAGACTGTGCAGACGACAGCGATATAATGACAATTGGGGACAATGGAACCCCCAATGTCATTTATCAGGACGAAGATGTGTTCTGCATACATATACCGAAAGGCGGATTTGCCTCAGAACCCAATGTCCTGCCTAAAGATATGTTCTGCTTTTTGGGATGCCATACGGGCAGTTTTAATGTCTGTCTGAGTGGCGTGACAATCGTTGCAAAGGCAGATGACGTGGTATGTCTGCATCCGGGTATCATCTTGAGACAGATAAAATTCGATGAAGATTGTCAAGGTTTTGCACTCGGAATATCTGAACACCTCATGGCTGCGATGCTAAGACGCGACAAGAATATTCAAGATGTGTTGTTAAGACTCTATTCGGACAAGATGATAAAACTTGACAAGATGTCTTCCGAACTGATAAATGCCTATGGCCAATTACTTGACCTCAAGCTGAAAAACGCCCACTATTACATCAAAGAAACCATTCACAGCATAATAACGGCAGTTGTCTATGACTTGTTTGCCTGTGTGAGAACTGATATGACAGACAGTAGCGACATGCCGAACAGGACTATTTCAAGAGGCGATATGCTGTTTATCAAGTTCAGCAAGATACTGCTTGAAGAGAACAGAAACGAGCGCAGTCTCAAATATTATGCCGACAGGCTGTGCGTAACTCCGAAATATCTGTCTGCCGTGTGCCATGCTGTAAGTGGAAAGACCGCCACATGCATGATAAACAAAGTGATGACAGAGCGTATAAGATACCTGCTTGACTACTCGGATTTGACAATAAAGGAAATTTCACAACAGTTGGATTTCCCCTGTTTGTCGTTTTTCGGGAAATATGTGAAAAAACATATCGGCATGTCTCCAAAGAAATACAGGGCTCTATCTGACAAGGATTGAATTAAGAATCAATCCGTTCATGACTCGTGTTTAGGCGTATTACGACTCGTGTTTGGGCTATTCGCGGTTTGTAACTATGCCGTTTACAACTCGTATTTATGCTCTTTGTGACTTGTAAACATATAGTTTGCATTTGCTTATTGTAATGTTTTGTCATGTGAACGTGGAAATTTTTAACGCAAGTAAAAACAGAATAAAAACATGACAATTAGTACGTTTGAAATCTG
>JBJFGK010000086.1:0-13947 GCA_051892655.1 Prevotella sp.
GTTTTCGTTTTCGTTAATTACGCCACTATCAACTTTCTCACCAACAACGCTTGCGTTCTCAAAATTATCCACTACCTTTGCAGCAGAAGACGAGTCGTTAAGAGTATTGGCAGCTGCACTTTCGAGTGTGAGGATTTGCCCACCCTCCTTTTCGGCTTGTCTTTTTTTACGTTCTAAAGCCTCGCCATTAAGATAGTGCCAATTTACAATCTCAATATTATCTTTATTATTGTTCACCTCTACAATGACTGCCTCATTCTTGTCTGCAAGATGTACTAAAATCCAGTTATAAGGTCTTGTTGCTTTCTGGTTCTGTCCATATAGGTTAGGGTTGTAGAGAACATCTGACAATATCATTTTGCTGTCCTCAGCAGAAAGATCTTTGTGTGAAATCTTATTCTTCTCAAAAATATTCTTCTTGATAATAACAGGCTTCCCGTTTGCACCGATAGCATTATCAACATTCTTTGGCAATGTCGGCAATTCCACATTCCTTGTAGGCGCGCTGAAGTCCTCATCCGTCAATTCATCAACAGATGTAATCTTATCTAATTTTAAGCTTCCGTCCTCATTTATCGGATTACCCTGATTGTCCGTTGATCCTTGTTCGCGGGGATCTCCTGCTCCCTGCGTAACATCACTACGGGTTTGCAACCCGCCATTACCATTCCCGTTTTCGTTTTCGCCGTCCGCAGGGATTTGTAATCCGTGCGGAACATTACTGCGGATTTGCAATCCGCCATTTCCACCAACATTTTCAACATCCCCTTGCCCGTTTGCAACATTTTCACTAACTTTGCCCGCAGAAGAATGGCTGCCACCAACGATAGGTTGCTCTGCGGATGTATTGGCAGATACATCGAGTGCAGTCGCTTTATAAAGCAATCTATCACTCTTCAATTTATTCTTCAATTGGTTCTCACGAATAATATGGGAACTAATGGAAATCTCCATTCCGTTACGAGATATAGTTACACTCTCAAAGTGAACAAACTTTGAACCATCTTCTTTTTGGAATGTTTTGACAAACAGATATGAAGAAGGACGCTCATGAGTATTATCCTCTCCTTTGTCTTTCTCTTCAAGTACTAAGTCCGGAGCGGAAAGTGTTTCAAGAAGCATTCCATATTGGTGTTCTCTGCCTTTGGCAAATAACTTTGACTTTTGGTTTTCTCCCAACTTTACTGTACCTATAGGCGTTTTAACTGATTCCCTCCAATTCTCGTCGTTTATTTCAACATAGGGGGCAACTGTCGCATTGGCTTTCATCGCATCAGTGATAACAGTAACTTCGTCATCCGTCAACGGTCCTTCATCGCTGCCGGTTGATGCTTCTATCTTACCCTCGCCAAAAGAATATTCCGTCGTCAGCTCATGCCATTTACGCATCAACGCAGCACGAGCACGAACACTCTCCTCCGACTCGCCGTCAGCCAACAGCTCACCCCACTGCTCATCACTCAAACCATACTCGCGACGCAACATCTCCGACGCTATACGCCATGACTCTATATTAACAGAAGTAGCATCACCCTGTATTATCGCCTCCGTCAACTTCTCACAATAAGCATCAGCCTTACCCCTATCGTCAAAATGAACACTCTCTATACGCTGGCCACGCTGCGACAACGTCGTTACCACAATATCACCGTCAACACCTTCCTTACGCTCGTAGCTGTGAACATGAGGAGTGTTCCTTATCATAACACCATAAAGACCCAACGACATCTTCTGCTTCGTCGCAAAATCACAATCGGAATTAATCATAAAGTCTTTATAACAAGATTGTATATGCTCCTCTCCTTGTCCGTCCTGCATCACTGCACGCCAAAGACGATAGCCCTCCTTTGTCGCCTTCATGTCCGACAGCTCCGTGTCGCTTAACATATATGGCATATAAGCCTCCTCCTGTTTCCTCGTGCTGAACAGATGTCGGGCACTTGAAGGAGATGACAGCTTCATACCGACTACCATAGCTACATTCTCAAGAAAATCGCGCGACCATCGTATCTCATCACTGTGACCCGTTGCCCACTTCTCCAACTCTCCTGTCGCCGTGAATGTTCCGGCCTCTATTCCCAAACCGGCAACATTTGACAGTATCTTCGGAAAACCTTTAAGATTCTTTGTTATCTCGCCCCACGTTGAACCCGTAAAGCCTAATGCACCGCCGCCGACTGCACCCGACAACGCGGCTCTTGTAACCTCGTCAAAGTCATATTCACGTAGAGACGCCTGTCTGGACAGCGTCTTCATCGATTCATAGGAACCCAGATTGACAGATCCGGACAAAGCATTTTTCAACAGACGGTCACCAAAGCCCTTCCCGAACTTCTTATATAGCGACGACTGCAACATACGCATCGCGGCAGCTTCAGATAACCCTCTGTCAATCCAACCCCTTAACTGATTCTTTACCAGCTGCGAGACGGCAGACTCCGACAACTTGCCCGATATCGCAAAAGATCCCGTTCCCGCATCTGTGGCAAAAGACATCGTACCGCGAGCGACATTCGTCAACATCGACGCATCACTGCCGTATTCCTCCGAAGCACGCATACGAGCCTTCGCTTTTGCAGGCGTCGTCGTCATCATCGAGATAATACTCCCTGCCATGCTGTCCTCAATGCCTCGCAATACAAACTCGGCATCCTCCTTAGGCTTGGCTTTTTCCACACTGACAGCATCTATCTTGCCCAACGCATCGGCAATAGTACGCTCATAAACATACTCCGCAAATTGGTTTACATCTATTACCTCATCTCCTGCCTTGCCCTGATTATCGTTTGCCCACTTCGCAGCCTCCTGCTTGATATTCCACTCGTCAGCCTTTATACGCTTCAACGCCTCGTCCTTCAGCCTCTCCGGATCATCAGCCTCTTCTATATCATCATATCTCGTATATGAATTGTAACCCGCAGAACTTAGCTCCGCCTGCTTAGGAGTCTCCGGACGACTCGTCAACATATCCTTACGCTTCCGAGCTTCGGCATAAAGCTCGTTCACAAGTTTATCAGTATATTGCTTCGTACGAACATCTATATACGGCGCATCAGCGCCATTGCCGACACTGAACGGCTTATAATCGTCATGAGTATTGTAAGCATCAGCAATAACGGCATCGTTATACGCCTTGCGCTGCTCTTCTTCAAGTTTGGCATTTCGCTCCTTTGCCGCCATTTGTCGTGCTTCCTCACGCTTGTCAGCTGCTGCCGTCTCCTCTTTAAACACCCTCTCACGCTCGGCAATATCCTCTGAATACAGACCGACACCTTCGGCAACCTCCTTGCCAACAGCCGACAGCTGAGCATACTCTGCACTGCTAAAAGGCTGCAGCACATTACTCGTACCCTCCGAACGGGTCGAAGAACCGCTATTCACTTCATTTACAACGGCACTACGATCCGGACGTTGAGTATCGTCATTCATTCTTTGAGTGGCGCCAACGACACTCGCACCGACACCGGCACCCATATCGCCCGATGCCGAAGACTCTGACGGCGACTGCAACGACTTAAAAAAATCATCATAACTGTCACCGACACCACCGACATTCTGCTTTATCGCATCATACACCTTACGGCGGTAACCATAATTCTCGTTACCGACAAAAGACTTCTCAAACTCTTCATACGACTTCTGATAACCGCCCTGTTGCAAAGTGTTATACACTCCCTTTAACTTACCTCTATCTAATATAATACAAACAGACGGATAAACATAATGTGTTTATCCGTCTGTTTGTATTATATGCAAAAATGTCTTAATTGGACAATCGAAATGATTTTATTGATTTGCCGAACCTCCGACGATGTCAAGCAGTTCGCTGGTAATAGCCTGCTGACGACTCTTGTTGTATTGTAAATTTAACTCACGCAATAATTCATCTGCATTGTCTGTTGCCGTTTGCATAGCTACCATGCGTGCGGCATGTTCACTAGCAATACTGTCTAGCAATGCTGTATAAATCATCAGGTGTGCCAATTTGGGGATAAGAGAACCCAGCACACTATTGATATCTGGCTCAACAATGAAATTATCATTAAGCGGTTTTGCTTTTTCCTCATCATGTGCGGTCTTTTCCTTTTCACGCTTTTTTAGATATTCCATAGCCTGGCGTGTAACCACATTTGACGTGAGATCACGCTCTTTATCAGCATTAAGCTCACTCTCAATATCAATAGGCAGGAATATCTTGCGAGTAAGGATTTGCGAACCGGCACTCTTGAAATGGTGATAAACCAACTCAACTTTATCTATTTCTCCTCTAACAAACAAATCGCCAAGTTCATGTG
This sequence comes from Prevotella sp., assembly GCA_051892655.1. Taxonomy (GTDB): domain Bacteria; phylum Bacteroidota; class Bacteroidia; order Bacteroidales; family Bacteroidaceae; genus Prevotella. The sequence goes on from JBJFGK010000086.1 coordinate 4,296, forward strand.
CAATCTCAATGCATTGCGCAGCATTTGGCTTGTCTATCATCGCAGAATAGTCGCCGGCGGTCTTATAGCCGAGTTTTTTTGCTTTTTCTGCAACTTTTCTGCCTATGGGATATATCATGATATCTTCTATGCCTTTGTCACGGTATTCGTCGACAGTGTGTTGCATAAGTTTTATCACGTTGGCATTAAAACCACCGCACAATGAACTGTTACTGGAGAATACTACAATGGCTACTTTTTCAACTTTCCGTTGTTCACTGAATATTGTCCTCGCATCAGCTTCAGAAGCAAGAAAGGTTTTAAGAATATGCTCCAACATCCTTTCGTATGGAAGCATATTCTCTATTTCCATCTGTGCATGATGCAATTTAGAAGAAGCAACCATCTTCATTGCACTGGTTATCTTGCGTGTGCTGTTAACACTTGCAATACGCCCCTTTATTTCCTTTAATGACGGCATGAATATTTGTTTTGGTTATAGACAACGGAACTTAGTTCCGCTGTTGTTGTTAACAATAATGTGGTTATGCACCCACCTTATATTGTCCGGCAATATCAGCCATTACATCCTTGATAGTCTTTGTTGCGATTTCGTCAATCTTTCCACTTCCGAGCAGTGTTATGACATCTGCGTGTGATGTGCGCATCTTCTCAAGGAACGTGTCCTGACATTCGCGAATCTTATCAACAGGAACGCTGTGCATCAATCCATGAACACCGCAATAAAGAATGGCTATCTGCTCGCCTACCGGCATCGGACTATATTGTGGCTGTATTAGCAACTGATTGTTTTTACGACCACGATCAAGTGTCATTGCGGTAACGGCATCCATGTCACTTGAGAATTTGGAGAAAGCTTCAAGCTCACGATATTGCGCTTGGTCTATCTTTAATGTTCCGGCAACTTTCTTCATACTCTTGATCTGTGCAGAACCACCTACACGTGATACAGAAATTCCCACATTGATTGCAGGACGGAAGCCTTGATTAAAGAGGTCGGTCTCAAGATATATCTGTCCATCAGTAATAGATATTACATTGGTCGGAATATATGCTGAAACGTCACCCGCCTGTGTCTCAATAATAGGCAATGCTGTAAGAGAACCGCCTCCCTTGACATGACCTTTCATACATTCAGGCAAATCGTTCATCTGTTCTGCCACTTCCTGTTGGTCGTTAATACGTGCGGCTCTCTCCAACAGACGGCTATGCAGATAAAAAACGTCTCCCGGATAAGCTTCACGTCCTGAAGGACGACGCAGGACAAGTGACACTTCACGATATGCGACTGCCTGTTTTGACAAATCGTCATAAACGACAAGTGCTGAAAAACCGCGATCGCGGAAATACTCACCTATAGCAGCTCCGGCAAACGGTGCATAATACTGCATTGCCGCAGGGTCGGCAGCCGTAGCAGCGACAACAATGGTATAAGGCATTGCACCATGTTCTTTAAGATTAGCCACAAGTGCAGCTACCGTTGATGCTTTCTGACCGATTGCCACATATATACAATATACGGGTTTTCCTGCATCATAAAAACTCTTCTGATTGATTATCGTATCAACGGCAATTGCAGTTTTTCCTGTCTGGCGGTCACCGATAATAAGTTCTCGTTGACCTCTACCTATTGGTATCATTGAATCAACGGCCTTCAAACCTGTCTGCAAAGGTTCCTTTACCGGCTGGCGGTAAATTACACCGGGAGCCTTTCGGTCGAGTGGCATTTCAAAAGATTCTGAGAAGTCAATCTCTCCTTTTCCATCAATGGCCTGTCCGAGAGGATTGATAACACGTCCCAACATGTTGTCGTTGACACGTATGCTTGCAATGCGTTTGGTACGTTTTACCGACATTCCTTCTTTTACGCCTGATGTTGAACCAAGAAGCACACAACCGACATTGTCTTCCTCAAGGTTCATGACGATAGCCATCGTACCGTTTTCAAACTCCAACAACTCGTTTGCCTCAGCATTACGCAAACCATAGATTCGCGCAACACCGTCACTGACTTGAAGTACAGTACCAACTTCATCGAAGGTTGCGTTATCACTGATGTTTTTCAGTTTTTCAAACAGAACCGAAGACACTTCGCTTGGTTTAATTTTATCTGACATAATTGTTTTTTGATTAATTACTTAAGCTTTGACAGATGTTATTAAGTTTGGATTTTACGCTGGCATCCATTCTATAGGTGTCATATTCAAGAATAAAACCGCCTATGATATCTTTGTCAACTTTTGTTTCAAACTCAACAGTGCCATTTGTCTTACTTTCCACTAATTTTCTGAGTTTCTTTTCCGAAGCGGCAGAAAGTGTTGTGGCTGTTAGCAGTTTAGCCCGAATCAAGTTCTTCTGCTTTCTATATAATGAAATGTAAGAATTAGCAATAAACTGCATTATATTTTCTCTACCTTCTTGTAGAATGAGAGAAAAGAATCTTACTGTCAGTTCTGAGACATTATCGCCTGCAGCAGCAAGGAGCAATTCTTTCTTACTGTCTTTTGAAAGCATGGGATTATCTATGGTAAACCTGAGCTCAGGCACCTTTATATAGCTTTCTGACAGAGAAGACATTTCAACGTATATCTTGTCAGAAAGACTTTCTTCGGCAGAAGCCTTTAGCAAGGCCCTCGCATATCTTACCGATATTAATCCTAAATCCATATAACAAAATATTTATTTTGAAGTAACTTCATCAAGCATACGGTCAATATAATCCATCTGAGCCTTATCGTTACCGAGCTTATCACGCAATATCTTTTCAGAAATTTCAATGCTAAGTTCTGTAACCTGCTTACGGATATCGCTTATTGCGGCTTGTTTTTGTGCCTCTATTTCGGCTTTTGCCTCAATCAAAAGGCGTGCACCTTCCGCGCGAGCTTTTTCCTGTGCTTTCTCGACAATGGCATCACGTGTGACAGTTGCTTCTTTTATGATAGCAGCCTGTTTTTCGCGAGCTTCCTGAAGTATGGCTTCACCTTCTTCCTTAATGTTTTCAAGACGTTCAGCAGCCTCTTTTGCCTTGCGTAAATTTTCATTAATAAATTTGTTTCTCTCATCGACCATGTTTGTAATGGCAGGAAAACCAAATTTAGCAAGTATAAAAAAGACCACAAGAAACGCTATCAACATCCAGAACAAGAGTCCCAAATCAGGCGTCAATATTGCGGGCAGATTATTAAAATCCATTTGCTTTAATTATATAGATGTGTTTTAATCCTATTTGATAAGGAATGCGCAGGCTGCAATAGCGAAAAGAGCACAACCCTCAACAAAGGCTGCAGTAAGAATCATCTGTGAAAATATTTTTCCTGAAGCCTCAGGCTGACGTGCAATGGCATCTACGGCACTTCCACCGATTTTACCTATTCCTAAACCTGCTCCAATAGTTGCAATACCTGCTCCAATACCGCAGCCCATCTGTGCCAGACCTTCTGCTGCCAAAAGTGTTGAAATAATCATAATACTATAAATTTTAAGTTGATATTAATTTGTTTTATATTATATACTATATTAATTTTTTAGGACTCATGTGCCTCCTGATGTGCAAGTCCGATAAAGACAGCACTTAACATTGTAAAGACGTATGCTTGAACAAAGGCCACTAGAACCTCAAGACAATTCATAAACAGCAACATTATTGCACTGAAGATATTAAGTCCTATACCAAATGCCGTACCCATTGACCAACCGAGAAATATCACACATGTGAAACTTAATATCATTGCATGACCAGCCATCATGTTGGCAAAGAGACGAATCATAAGCGCAAACGGTTTGGTAAAGACTCCAAACAGCTCGATGAACGGCATAAGGGGAACCGGCGCTTTTAGATAGAAAGGCACATTAGGCCAAAATATATCTTTCCAATATTCCTTGTTGCCAAATACATTTATTGCCAGCATGGTGCATAGTGCAAAGAAGAATGTTATATTGATATTTCCGGTAACATTGGCTCCTCCCGGAAATATAGGCAACAGTCCCAATAAATTGGTAACAAAGATGAAAAAGAAAACCGTAAGCAAATAGGGTGCAAATCTCTTATAATGCTTCTCTCCTATCGATGACTTTACGACATCATCATTTATCATCATTACCAACATCTCAAGAGCTCCTATAAATCCACCTGGAGCTTCACTCTTCTCATCATGACGCTTGTACCAGCGGGCGCAAGGAAGAAATACGGCAATAAGCACTATAACCACTATCCATATCTGAGCCACAGTCTTTGTTATACTAAGATCCAACGGGCGGACTGCTCCACCGTCACTTGTTCTTTCATATATCTTTCCATGATGTTGCTGGTCAAGATAAAACGGCTTCGGCAGATTATGTGCTGTACCAACATACCACTCTCCTGTATTTTCACTTTTAACGATAACTGGAAGAGGTATGCTAATATGTTTGCCTTTATAAGAAGCTATATGCCACTCGTAAGAGTCTGCAAGGTGCTCCAACACTATTTCAGATATATTCAATTGCTGTCCATCTTCCTTTTCTTCCGCATGTATCTGTGTGGCAAATATCAGAGATGTCAGCAGATAGAACAACAATCCTAATGTCTTCATCTTCATAATAGATGTTTTTTACTTTTCTTTATTGAGTTCAAAGCCATTCATCAACTTTATGAAATAACGTGAATGATGTATCATCATTGTCACATAATAAATCATAAATACTATAAAAAACGGCATCATTACATCTTTTCCTGCAACAAGGTAATATATCAGCATTACCAACAGAGCAAACAACATTCTGAATCCGGAAACTGCGGTAAAGAATGTTGGAAGTATGTCTGTATGGCGTGATGCGACAATTCTCCAAAGCATTGCATCTGCCGTATCTATCAGAACAGTAAAAAGTATGCTTACTACGACTGGAACAAGCAAGATTTCTGTCATACCGGCTAAATACATGTAGATTACTGATAGCACTGTCAGCACAAGGGCAATAGTAATACTTTGCAATATATACCGGCAACTCAGCTTCTTTATCTCTGCCTTATCGTAGTGTCGCATATTATTCTTTTAGAGTTCTACGCACAAACTGACATTATTCTTCTGTACTTCTATGAAACCTCCGGATATAACGAGTTCATGTTTTCCATCTGTATCAGAGTACTTTACCACGCCACGTTCAAGCGAAGAAATAAGTGGGGCATGATTTACAAGCACCTGGAATTCACCCAATGTGCCCGGCACAGTCACGCTTTCCACATTACCGCTATACTCGACTCTTTCCGGTGATACTATTCTCAATATCAGTCCCATATACATTTATTATAATATATAAAACATCGAGGCATCATTTTGCATTAGCAGCCTCAAGGAGTTTCTTACCTTTGGCAATTGCATCATCAATTGTTCCTACATTGAGGAATGCCTGTTCCGGAAGATCATCAACTTCACCATCGAGAATGGCATTGAAGCCTCTAATTGTCTCTTCTATCGGAACCATAACGCCCGGAAGACCGGTAAACTGTTCAGCCACTGTAAACGGTTGAGACAAGAAACGTTGTACGCGTCGTGCTCTATTTACAGTAAGTTTGTCCTCATCAGACAATTCATCCATACCGAGAATGGCAATAATATCCTGCAATTCCTTGTAACGTTGTAAAATTTCTTTCACGCGTTGAGCACATTCGTAATGTTCTTTACCTACAATGAGCGGATCAAGTATACGTGATGTTGATCCCAGCGGATCTACTGCCGGATATATACCAAGCTCTGTAATCTTACGAGATAACTCGGTTGTAGCATCAAGGTGTGTAAACGTTGTTGCCGGAGCTGGGTCTGTCAAGTCGTCCGCCGGTACATATACCGCTTGCACAGAAGTAATACTACCCGTCTTTGTTGATGTAATACGTTCCTGCATGGTTCCCATTTCAGATGCAAGTGTAGGCTGATAACCCACAGCCGACGGCATACGTCCCAACAACGCAGACACTTCAGAACCGGCTTGTGTGAAACGGAATATATTATCGATAAAGAACAATATGTCAGCAGCCTTACCGTCTTGTCCGCCATTGTCACGGAACTCTTCAGCCACAGTCAATCCAGACAATGCTACTGAGGCACGCGCTCCCGGCGGTTCATTCATCTGACCGTAGACAAGTGTTGCCTGACTCTTTTTCAATTCTTCTGGATCAACGAGTGACAAGTCCCATTTGCCTTCATCCATTGCTTTCTTGAACTTCTCTCCATATCTTACGACACCGCTTTCTATCATCTCACGTATAAGATCGTTACCTTCACGGGTTCGCTCTCCTACTCCGGCAAAAACCGAATATCCGTTATGTCCTTTGGCGATGTTATTGATAAGTTCCATGATAAGCACAGTCTTTCCTACGCCGGCACCTCCGAAAAGTCCGATTTTACCGCCTTTCATATATGGTTCAAGCAGGTCGATAACCTTTATACCGGTGGCAAGCATCTCTTTTTTTGTGGACAGTTCCTCAAACTTAGGTGCTTCTCTATGTATAGGATAAGCTCCTGTCATATCAAGATTCTTCATTCCATCGATAGGTTGTCCTATCACATTGAGCATACGTCCTTTGATCTGGTCTCCGGAAGGCATAACGATAGGAGAACCGGTCGGAATTGCTTCCAATCCTCTCTGTAAACCGTCGGTATTATCCATTGCCACACAGCGCACAGTGTCTTCACCGATATGTTGCTGCACTTCGATAATTATGCTCTTACCGTCTGGTTTTACGACTGTAAGTGCATCATAGATTTTAGGCAAGACCTTCTCAGAATCGAGACCTTTCGTGTCAAAGAAGACGTCAATGACAGGTCCGATAATCTGAGATATGCGTCCTTTTATCTGTTCCATACAAAAATATATTTATTTGTTCATGTCTTTCAAAACGCAAAAATAGCAATTTGTTTTTTTTCAGACAAGCATTTTACAGAGTTTTTTGTGTTCCGTATTTCTCTATTATATACTCAATTCGTCAAGTACAGTAATTAGTTTTTTGTCAAACGGCTTGTCTGATCTTATCGCTTCGCTCAGTGGCACATATACGACTTCGTTGTTTCTCACACCAATCATAACGTTGCGTTGTCCTTGTATGATAGCATCAATTGCACCTACTCCTGTGCGGCTGGCAAGAATACGGTCATGTGCTGTCGGACGTCCGCCTCTTTGCAAATGACCGAGAATTGAAACCCTCACATCGTAGTGTGGAAATTCCTTACGCACACGCTCGGCATAATACAAGGCACCACATTGAGGACTTTCAGATACGATCACGATACAGCTTCTCTTGCTCTTACGGATACCTCTTTCCATAAAACGTGCCAATTGGTCCACATCGGTTGAGTCTTCCGGAATGATAGCGGCTTCAGCTCCAGATGCAATGGCACTATTCTGTGCAAGAAATCCAGCATCACGACCCATTACTTCAATAAAGAATATACGCTCGTGGCTCTGCGCGGTATCTCTTATTCGGTCTACACATTCCACAATTGTATTGAGTGTCGTATCGTAGCCTATTGTGGAATCGGTTCCATATAGGTCATTGTCAATAGTTCCCGGCAAGCCTATGCATCGCACGTCAAACTCCTGTGCAAAATTCATTGCTCCAGTCAGAGAGCCGTTGCCTCCGATTACCACAAGTGCATCTATCTCGTTAGCCATCATGTTATCATAAGCCTTTTTTCGTCCCTCAGGAGTCTTGAATTCCTGACTGCGTGCTGTTTTTAATATCGTACCTCCGGACATAATGATACCACTCACATTCTCTGTGGTAAAATCTACAATTTCATTATTTATCAACCCGTCATAGCCACGATATATTCCTTTGATTTTAAAACCCTTACAGATTCCAGCTCTTGTCACTGCGCGTATTGCAGCATTCATTCCCGGAGCATCGCCTCCGGATGTCATAATACCTATTGTCTTTACCTTAACCATAATCCTGATATTTAAAATAACAATTAATAAATCAATTCATAGCCCACATGAGAGCCAAACCTCCCAGCCAGCCAACAATAGCAACAAGCCCCACATTCTTCAGATACCATCCTATGTGAATACGCTCCATTTTCATCAGAGCCAATCCGCTTATCGAACCGATAAGCATTACATTACCTCCCATTGCCGAGCAATAGGCAATGACTTTCCAATAAAGTCCGTTTTGCTCCAAAGAAGCGATATATGTATCTGATAAAGAAGCAACAGCCTGTCCTGCATCAGCTATATGATATAATGATATATAACTCATACAAGTGGCAAAAGTATCAAGCACACAACTTGTAAATCCGGCCAATACACCCATTATCCACACATTATGTATATTGATGTCGCAGAAATGTGCAAGTTGTGGTATAAATGCGGTCTCTCTTACCACACCTATGGCGAGCATGATACCCATAACAAAGAGCATTAGCTGAATAGTGCCATACTGCAACACTCTCGGTATAGGTTGCTGTATCATTTGGTCTACATTCATCAACTTACGGTTGACTATTTCGTTTACGATCCATAATAATGACAGCACACACAAAGCCCCAAGAAACGGGCTTAGTTTAGTAATATTATGAAACGTTGGTATAAACCATAATCCGCCGATACCGATTACAAGCATGATAAGACGTTGCCAATGATTAAGATTTGTGTCATCACCCCTATAAGGCATCGTTGTCGACTGCAAATCAATATGTTCCGGTAACAGCTTGCCGAGCCACAACATTGGAATGACAAATGCGACAAGACAAGGTATTGCCAACGAAGCTGAAAAATCAGTGGCTGTCACCGCTCCATTATTCCACAGCACAAGACCATTAGGGTCACCTATTACGGTAAGTGCACCACCACAATTGGCCGCTATAACTATGGCACTGCCATATATCATGCGCTGCCGTCTGTTTGGCAACAACTTATGCATGAAAACAAGCATCATAGTTGTAGTTGTTAGATTATCCAGATTTGCAGATATCACAAACGTGATAATTGACATAATCCACAACATACGTATGCTGTTACGTGTCTTTATCCATTCGGATATAAAATCAAAACATCCATTGTTGTTGAGGATTTCCACAATTGTCATTGTAGCAAGCAGAAACAAAACAATCTCGGCACCACCGGCCACATTTTTCAGAAAAAGGTTTCTTGATATATACTGTTTTACGGCATCACTCGCTACTGTATTTTCCGTAAGAAATACAGCATAGTCAGCATTATGCTGACTCATGACGAAATCTGTACCATAACATATATACAGCACCCATCCAACCGTTCCCATAAACATGGCTATTGCCGCACGATTCATCTTTGTGGCATGTCCTGTCGATATAAGAATATAGCCGATAATTAAAATTGAAACGATTACAAGAGTCATAAAGATTATTTGTAGTTTTATTTCGCTACAAATTTACAAAATATTATCAAAGGGAGAAAAATTAGTCAGAAAAAAACGTTTCTTTAACGGCAGTTAACGTGAGTTCAATGAATTCACCGTAAGAATCTGACTTCGTCTCAGTCTTCGTCCTCTTCGTTCGCATAAAGTAGAATCATGTTTGCCATTCATCAGCGTAATCAGATGTAGTTAAAATAAAGTATATTTTCAGTAACCACCAGTAACCACCAATTACTTCAAGGGCATACAACCATCGGAAAGGAAATACCATAAAAGTGATATAAT
>JBJFGK010000087.1:0-3352 GCA_051892655.1 Prevotella sp.
GGCTTTTATTGTTGCATCTTCTGATAATACGATTCCATTATCATCATCATAGTCTGTTCCTACTGTTGCAGAAGGTTCGGTAACACCGTCTGTTGTGTACTTTACAGTTGTACCCTCAGCATGAGAAATAGTTACCTTTCCTAATCCGTCTGAAGATATAGACGGAGCTTCTACCACATCTGCTACTGTACAAGTAAACTGAACACAATAAAGAGCCATTGTATTTGATGCATCTATCTTAATTTTATAAGAAGTGGATGATGTAAGACTCGTTACTTCACATTGAGCATTTGAGCCACCTTCAACGGTAGAAGTATTAGTTGGATCAGTTGAAAAATCTGCACCATCTTCTGCGATTGTAACATTTAATGTTCTTTGTCCCGAACTTCCAGTATTAAATGCATAAACCTTAAGTGCTGTTATACCCTTAACATATAAATAAACTACAGCATTTCCACTCGTGCTTATTTGAACTGAGTTGCTTATTAAATTGAAATCAGTAGTTTCATTTTCCGGATCTAAAACTCCAGGTTTAGATCCGGTATAATCCTTAAAAGTACCGGTTTTTTTCCCATCTGCTGCCCAATTTGCAGTATTTGCATTCTGAAGATTTGATATTTTTGTGTAGAAATAAGATATTCCTGTAGTTGATTGTATCTCTTTATAAGTAGGAGAATCCAACTGCGCAACTGCAGATTGTGTGCTTGTGAGAAGCATGCCGACTAATGCCAGCGAATAAAATAGTAGTTTTTTCATTTTGTTTTGTTTTTAGTAAATTATCAGTTTGTATAAATGTCAATGCTAATACTGATGTTTAACCGCTCGTACATCTGAAGAAACCTACAAGTATTATATATACAGGAATACCAATCAGACAATATTAAGCCTCAGCAAAGATAAAGCCTTTACGTATAAATAAGAAACGGGGGGGGTAATTTCAGGATATTTAATTCAGAAATGCAATATTTAATAGTTGTTAACCTTATAATCGGCATTTATATCTACAAAAAACGCAAATTAAGGAAAGGGAATTCTTACATAAGAACCGTTATAAATAATTATGTGGAAGTTACAAGTAAGCAGTACTCAGAAAGGGTCTGTTTACCCATGCGGGAAAAGAAAATCAGCGTGGAAAGCAGTAGTATGGCAAATCCGCAAAATTAATTATGCGGGTAACTAAGATCCCCGCAAACAAGGACAAATATTTATGTTTGACACGTTAAATACGTGTCATGAAAACAAGACTATATTCTTAAAAAATCAACATGCTTAATTGCGATTTGAAACATAGCGTTTTTCGGGATGTAAAATGGCTGTTTAGGGGTCGTAACTATGCTATTTACGACCCCTAAATAGCATAGTTATGTTTGTTGACTACTAAGGCGGCATGTTTAACAAACATACCTGCCCGAAGTAATGGGCAAAGTATCATTTACGAGAGAGTTGGATAAAGGATAGAAAGAGTGAGAAAAAGAGGTGCATACAGACATGATGATATAAAAAATCGAAATTATTTCATCGAAATTAGGTATAATTCAGATATTATTACTACATTTGCATACTTAATTTTGAGTATTAACCAAATAAACAATTTAAATTATGGCTTACGTTATTGGTGATGATTGTATCGCTTGCGGTACATGTATTGATGAGTGTCCGGCAGGAGCTATCTCTGAAGGTGAAAAGTATTCTATCGACCCTGACACATGTACAGAGTGTGGAACATGTGCAGATGTTTGTCCTTCTGAAGCAATAAAACTTCCTTAAGACACACACATAAAAAGACTAAGCGGATGTTTCTGACGAGACATCCGCTTTTTAATTCTAACCGGTCATTAGATTTCATCAGAATTTGGCTTTTATATACTTGCCGGTTGACGAACGAATGAAACCTAATGCTGCAATAAAACGACTGTATATAAAGACGTGACGCATCGAAAAACTATTGTTTTCGATGCGTCACGATAGAATATGTTATGACTATGCTACGACACAAGGCATGTCATCATCGGCATAAGTCATATACTCAGATAAGTGACATTAGTTTTGGGAAGCCTCTTCTGTTATACCAAGCATCTGCTTGGCAGTAGCATTGTCAGGATCTACCTCAAGAAGTTTACGCATTTGCTCATCGCCGTTTTCTTTGTCACCACGTGTATAACTGATTGCGCCGAGATTATAATAAGCGGCTTTCAAATAACCCATATCATTGCTGCCTTTGGTCGTGCGGGCATTTACAATCTCAATAAGCTCTTTCCAATAAGGCTCGGCAAGACCTTTAGAGAAGTCGGGGTCGAGGTTTGCATGTATAGTAGCACGCATATATGTACCGTAAGCCTTGTAGTCAGGGAATTTGGTTATGACTTCAGCATAAACGCCGTCAGCTTTTCTGTAAGCATCTTCCTTCTTTGCGTTGTCAGTCTGCTTGCCCGCCTCGTTGGTATATATGGTTGCAAGAGCCATATAGTCAGAAGCTGTGGGGTTTTCTTTCTTTGAAACGTAAGCGTTGTATTCGGCAATGGCATTCTCAATATCGCCATTTTCTGAATACGCATCTGACAGCAGCTTGTGAACATCACTATTGTCTTCTGTCTCAATGCTCTTCTTGAACATTGATATAGCCTTTTCGAAATCTTTGAGTCCCATAAGGGCATGTCCGCACATGGTATAGTCGCGGGCAATAATCTTGGCACTGTCTGAAGCGTTGAACAACGCATCTGCAAACTTAACGGCATTGACATAGTCTTTCTTTGCCAAAGAGTTGTAGAAAGTCATACGATTGAGGACGGCATCACGCGGATAAACCTTGTTGCCATAGCTTGAAACATCGATACTCTTATCGTTGTTTCCTGCAAAATAACCGGCAAGAGCATACTCGCGCAACTGCTCGCGACTGAGTTTGGAACGGTCGGTAACCTTGTCATAATAAGCCAATGCCTGATCGTATTTACGGGCTCCGTAGAAGAAATGTGCGGCTTCGGCATCAACAGGATAGTCGGGTTGCACGGCACGCAACTGCTCTAACATCTCGGCAGCTGTAGAAGGGCTGCTGACACGATAGATATTGGCATACTTGATATAACCCTGCGGATTTTTCGGATCAAGCACAGTAGCCTGCTTATACCAGCTGGCTGCGGCACCACCATCGTTTTTTGCCACCTCAATATCGCCAAGAAGGATGTATCCGGCACCGCAGTTCTTGCCGACCTTTATGGCAAGTTCGGCATATTTCTTTGCGTTGGCGGTATCCTTAATATCAAGATAAGCACGTCCGAGCCCGGCCATTGCCTGAGGATCTTTCTTGTTTTCCTTGATAAAAGCCTTTACCTGATCTTCTGCAGCTTTAGGATTT
>JBJFGK010000088.1:0-3348 GCA_051892655.1 Prevotella sp.
ATTATTCGGCTTTGATGACTTTGATTTGGACGGTGATGAAGACGAATTATAATATTAGAACACGAGCATGACAAATATCGCCATTTTCGTTTCAGGCAACGGCAGCAACTGCGAAAACATAATAAGACACTTCAATAGCGTATCTACAGCCAAAGTAACATTAGTGTTAAGTAATCACGCAGATGCTTTTGCACTTACACGGGCATGCAATTTAGGTATAAAGACTGAAACCGTTAGCCGTGAAGACGTAAAGAATCCTGAGGTCATGTTACCATTGCTTGATTCCTACAACATATCTTTTATCGTGCTTGCCGGCTTCATGCAGATTATTCCCGATTATATCATCAAGAATTATCCCAATAGAATCATAAACATTCATCCGTCTTTACTACCTAAATACGGAGGCAAAGGCATGTATGGACGCCATGTACATGAGGCTGTAAAAGCTGCCGGCGAAACGGAAACAGGTATAACCATACATTATGTAACCGAGATATGCGACGGTGGCGGAATTATAGCACAGTTCAAAACGCCTGTAAATCCTGATGACACTGCCGAAGACATTGAAAGCAAAGTGCATCAATTGGAGAAGTTACACTTCCCTTCCGTAATAGAAAAAACAATCGGTAAGGATTTGTAATCATTATAGACAACGCATCCTTACCGACAAACAAAGTTACTTATCGCATCAAACTGTTTTTATCATCGTGGCTTCCGGGTCACAATGTTTCTTTTATTGCCATAATATCTTCAACAATCATTGTATCGACAAGACGGTTAGCTGCAAAAAGTTCCTGTATCGAGTATCTGTCAACAAACTGTTTTTTTGCTCCGTAACACAATGTTCTGACTGCCGTCTTACCTAAATATCGGGCTATTTTATCTCCAAAGCCGCCTTCCACTACCCCATCTTCAAGTGTCACTACTATGCGATGATTGGCAGAAAGACTGTCAAGCAAGTCTGTATCTATACCGCTTATGTATCTCGGATTTATCAATGTGGCATCTGTTCCTTGCTTTTTCAATAGATTACAAACCGATTCTGCAAGTCCGAAAAACGAGCCTAATCCTATAACAGCTACATCGTTACCATCATGAACGACTTTGTATTTGTTCAGATTGCTGTAATCCGTATCTACATTGTCTGTAGCCGGTGCAAGCGGAATAGCGGGAACTCTTATTGCAACGGGATGTTCATTGTAACCAAGACTCCAATCGAGCATCGCCTTATACTCATCTGTATTTGTCGGAGCAAGATAAACTATATTCGGAATATTGGATATAAGCGGTATATCATAGTGACAGAGATGTGTAACATCGTTCATTGTCGCCAGCGAGCCCCAAAAGACAAGCAACGTGGCAGGGTTGTCGTTGATAGCCAAATCTTGCGACATCTGGTCATAAGCCCGCTGTATAAAGGTACTGTAAACACCGAATACGGCTTTTGCTCCTGTCTTTGCGATGCCGGACGCCAATGCTACGGCATGTTCTTCCGCTATTCCTACATCCACAAACTGCGCTCCTGCCTGTTCTCTCTTGTCACGTGTAAATCCCATAACAGTAGGAGTTCCGGCTGTAATAACCACCACTTCTTTGTCGGATTTAATCTTTTCAAGCAGATAATCGGCTGTAAAATCACTGTAATCTCTGCCGTAATCTTGCAGTTCCATACCTGTATCTATGTCAAAAGGCATGTGCCAGTGCCACGATTCCCTATCTTTCTCTGCCGGCAGATAGCCTTTTCCTTTCAGGGTATTGATATGTACCACCACCGGATGAGCGATGTCCTTTACCTCTTTCAAAGTGTCTATCATGCTTTGCAAGTCGTTGCCGTCAGCCACATATCTGTAATCAAAGCCGAAAGTGCGGAATATATTATCTGCCGCAGCGCCATTAGTATCACGCAGATGTTTCAGATTATGATATATACCACCATGATTTTCGGCGATAGACATCTGATTGTCGTTAACTATGACTATGAAATTAGAGTTTAGTTCAGCGGCATAGTTCAGACCTTCCATAGCTTCCCCGCCACTTAAAGAGCCATCGCCTATCACAGCTATGACATTATACGCCTCGCCTTTCACATCGCGCCCTTTGGCAAGACCGCCGGCAAGACTCACGGATGTAGAGGTATGACCTATAATAAAATGGTCGTGCTCACTCTCTGTTGGCTCTGAATATCCGGAAACATCATCATATTTATCGCTATCTGTGAATGCTTCGGCACGTCCTGTCAGTATTTTGTGCACATAACTCTGATGAGACACGTCAAAAACAATTTTATCTTCGGGCGAATTGAATACATAGTGCATGGCTATCGTCGCCTCTACCATGCCGAGATTGGGGCCGCAGTGACCACCATGTATGCTTAATTTTTGTATCAGCGTTTTTCTTATCTCCTCGCCCAATACCTTCAACTCGGTCAAAGTCAGACGTTTCACATCTGCCGGAGACTTTATATTTTCTATATACATTGCTTGTTTCTTTGTTATTCTTGTTATGTAGTCGGTGTTTCTACGGTCAGTTCCTTCTATATTCATTAGGAGTATTACCTGTCATCTGTTTGAAAAAGCGCGTGAAATGCTGCGGATATTCAAATCCGAGCTGTGAGCTGATTTGCGAAACAGAAAGTTTTTCGTCTATGAGCAACTCTTTTGAAGCAGCGATAATACGGTCATTGATATAATCTTTAGCGGTATGTCCAGTCTCTATTTTTATGAGTTGACCGAAATATCCTGTGGACAGACAACATTTATCTGCAAAATAGCTTACCGTAGGAAGCCCCTCATTCACCGCATTATTCTTGATATAGTCACGCAACAACAAATCAAACGTCTTCACAACAGAGTGGTTTATCTCCTCGCGCGTGACGAATTGCCGATCGTAAAACCGCAGGCAATAGTTTAACAATAACTCCATATTTGACACTATCAACTCTCGCGTATGGTTGTCAATAGGGCGTTTCAGTTCTGTATCTATCATGTCTATGACCTGTTTGAAGACAAGAACCTCAGCTTCTGACAGATGCAAAGCCTCCGTACTGCTATATGAGAAAAATTCATATCTGTGAATATTGCGTCCCAAACTTGTACGTCGAAGGAAATCAGGATGAAAAAGAAGTCCCACACATTTGGGTCTGACACCCTTATCTGTCATTTTAATATTCACTACCTGTCCCGGTTCAAAAGACGTAACCGTCTGTTCATCGAAATCATAAGGGGTCTTTCCGTATGACAAGACACATCCTTTGGTCTCTTTCAACCAAATAGCATAGATGCCATAATGTATCCGTAAATCAGCTGATATATTATAATTGCTGCGCTCCAGATGTACAACAGTCACCAA
>JBJFGK010000089.1:0-13826 GCA_051892655.1 Prevotella sp.
CAGACAATTATGAAGATTGAAAAAGTGCATGCAAGAGAGATTCTCGATTCAAGAGGAAATCCTACAGTAGAAGTTGAAGTAACACTTGAAAATGGTGTAATGGGTCGTGCTGCGGTTCCTTCCGGAGCATCTACAGGCGAGAACGAAGCTCTTGAGCTGCGTGACGGCGACAAAGGCCGTTATCTCGGCAAAGGTGTTCTCAAAGCCGTAGAGAATGTAAATACCATTATAGCACCGGCATTAAAGGGCGACTGTGTTTTCAACCAGCGTGCAATAGATTATAAGATGCTCGAACTTGACGGCACACCGACAAAGAGCAAGCTCGGCGCAAACGCTGTATTAGGCGTATCTTTGGCTACAGCACAGGCTGCAGCTAAGGCTCTCGGCTTGCCTCTCTATCGTTATATTGGCGGATGCAACGCATATACAATGCCTGTACCTATGATGAACATCATCAACGGTGGTGCTCACTCTGACGCTCCTATCGCTTTCCAAGAGTTCATGATTCGTCCGGTAGGCGCTCCTACAATACGTGAGTCTATCCGCATGGGTGCTGAAGTGTTCCACGCTTTGTCAAAACTTCTGAAAGGTCGCGGTTTGTCAACAGCCGTTGGCGACGAGGGTGGTTTCGCTCCTAACTTTGACGGTATTGAAGACGCTCTTGACAGCATTATCCAGGCTATCAAAGATGCAGGTTATGAGCCGGGCAAAGACGTTAAAATCGCTATGGACTGCGCAGCCAGCGAGTTTGCAGTACAGGAAAACGGCGAGTGGTTCTATGACTACCGTCAGTTGAAGAACGGCAAGAAAAAGGATCCTAACGGCAAGAAGCTTTCTGCTGACGAGCAAATCAAATATCTTGAAGAACTCATCACTAAATATCCTATCGATTCTATAGAGGATGGTCTTGACGAGAACGACTGGGAGAACTGGGTTAAGCTTACAGCAGCCATTGGCGACCGTTGCCAGCTTGTTGGAGATGACCTCTTTGTAACTAACGTTAAGTTCCTTCAGAAGGGTATTCAAATGGGTGCAGGTAACTCAATCCTTATCAAGGTTAACCAGATAGGTTCACTTACAGAGACTCTTGACGCTATTGAAATGGCTCATCGTCACGGTTACACAACCGTTACATCACACCGCTCAGGTGAGACAGAGGACACTACAATTGCCGATATCGCCGTTGCAACTAACTCAGGTCAGATAAAGACCGGTTCTATGAGCCGTACAGACCGTATGGCAAAATACAACCAGCTTATCCGTATCGAGGAAGAACTCGGTGCTGTTTCAAAGTACGGTTACACAAAATTAAAGTAAAAACGAACTGGGACATCCATTGTCTCGTCACACTAAACAACGACAAGAGCCATGCGTAACATTCGTATGGCTCTTGTTTTTATGTTTTTACCCTAACCGGTCATTTATATTTCATACGCATCATATCTTTATATTTCTTTCTGTCTTCGTTTTTGTTTCAGTTTATGTTGGTGTCTTCATTATAACACAACCGTTTTGGGAAAGAGATAACGGGACTGTCTTAGGAGGGAGAGAACATTTTGCAAGGTTCTAATCTTATGTCTCCGACAGGTGCAAACGGAAAAAATGAACAATTCCGATTGATTTCATCTACACAAAAGAGGCTCTCTCACGCTCTAAAAAGTCGGCAGAAACGGCACAAAATGAACAATTTTTCTGCTGTTTGATAGCGGATATTTTGACAATATTGCTGATTAAGACTGCACTATGTTCATCGGGACATAGACTAACAAATACCTTTTATCTTCACATCATAAAGGACGTAAAAGGCAAAAGGCATTATCACAATAAGAAAAGAGTATGGTTGGGATGTCCAAACGTTATATTAAGACAGCCAAAACAGCATACTTACGATATGCAGCAATCACGGTTAGCGCAGATGTTTCAGCATCCATTCCATCTGTCTGCGCTCGGTGCGGTCTGATGTCCAATGCTCGTTGATTGGAGTTATAAGGGCTTCCTTGTCGCATTTCAGTTCATTCCATACGGCATAACTTGTGGTTGGAGGACATGTCTCGTCGTTATAGCCCCATGTCAGATATGTCACAGCCTTCACATGACGGGCAAAATTGACTACATCATAATATGCCATTGTCTGCAAATTGGCGTCTGTCATCATTCCTTTGATACGGTTGAAATGCGGATATCCGCCTGTTATGCCTGCGCTATACGCTCCCATGTCGCTCAAAGCCGGATGATTGGCAATGCATTGAGTAACACGGCTGTCAAGCGCAGCGCCTATTATGGACAACGCACCGCCCTGACTGCCGCCTTGAAGTATCAGATTTCGCCCGTCCCATTCGGGCAAAGAGGTCAGCAAATCAAGGCAACGCACCACTGCAAGATATACACGCTTCATGTAATATCGGTCACGATTGTCTATTCCGTTCTCAAGATAGCCGTTGCCTCTACCGTTGAGAGCGTTGCTTATCTCACTGAACGTAGCGGCAGACATGCGCGGGTCAAGTCCGTGTATCTCCATTTCCATTCTCAGACATCCGTTTTCGGCATAGTATTTATGTCTCAACGGCTCCTTGATTGTCTTTACGCCGGCTCCCGGAGGGCATAATACGGCAGGACATTGCCCTTTTTGCGCTCCTTTGGGCTTGAACAGATAGGCATAGACACATTGCCCCTGCCTGTTCAGATTGACTTTCAAGAGGCTACATTCTATTTTATCGGTAGTGTATTCAGGCGCGGGAGTCACAGTATATACAAGCTGTTCGCGTCTCATCTCCGCAAGATTGGCTTCCCAGAAATCGACAAAATCTGCCGGTTCCTTTGTCCATGCCTTTATCTTGTCCACTGAAAAACCCACCTTAACATGATGCGTAGCCACGTCGCCCCCTACAACAGTCTTGAGTCTGAGGTCTCTGAAGCCCGGAGACGACTTTGTTCCTATATTAATTTTTGCATGTCCGCCTTTCATATTTACCTTCCCTGTCTTATCGGCAGGATACATGTCATCAGACACTTCGTATTCTATGACACCGTCACAAGGCAATCCGTATTTATATAACTGTATATCGACAGCCGCATCTTCCCCGACCTTGTAGAGCCAATCAGCATGGTCAGGAACCGTAACCCACAAGAAGTCCGACCTATAAGGATAGTTCTCGGCTACCGCCACAAGTGAAAACACAAACAAAACGAAAGATATAAAAAATGTCTTTTTCATGATAACGTTATTAGATTGCGATACAAAGTTACATTATTAAATATATTATCCGTTCCAAAGCGTAACTCATCATTGTTAAATAAATATAAACTTCAATCAAAAAACATACAACCTACGATACAAAAAGATATATTTGCAATATCATAATGATATCATTACAAAACGTCAATATTGTTTGCCGAATGATATTACACACAAAATACGGATAAATAAACACTTGATTAAAATTATGGAAAAGAAAGAATTTGATTTCAGTGGTTTAAGGCTCAACGGCATTATGATGCTTATCTTGAACCTGCTAAGTTACATCATCGGTATAGCTCTCATAGTCTTTGCCGCAACTACTCTTTACGATGACGCTATGGGACTTGTAATAACTCTTGGCGCACTTCTCATCTTTATCAACTTTTTCATCAGTTGCGGCTTCGTGATGATTGAGCCGGGAGAAGCCCGTGTCATGATGTTTTTCGGAAAATATCGCGGAACATTCACAACGCCCGGATATAGTTGGGTCAATCCTTTTTTGTCAGTAAAAAAGCTGTCGTTGCGCGCTCGTAACCTTGACGCCGAACCTATAAAAGTAAACGACAAGACCGGCAACCCAGTAATGATAGGCATGGTGCTTGTATGGAAGCTGAAAGACACATATAAAGCAATGTTTGACATTGACGCACAGACTATGGCAAAGGCGGCAACTAACCCTAACGAGGTTGGCGTCTCTGCTGCCGGCATAATGAACGCATTTGAGAAATTCGTACGAATACAGGCAGACGCGGCTCTCAGACAGGTTGCCGGACAATACGCCTATGACAGTGACGAGGGCGAAAGCCAAGAACTGACATTGCGCGACGGTAGCGAAGAGATAAACAGACAGTTGGAAGCGACCATTGACGAGCGTCTTGCCATGGCGGGTATAGAGGTTATAGAAGCAAGAATCAACTATCTGGCATACGCTCCCGAAATTGCCGCTGTCATGCTCAGACGCCAACAGGCAACAGCAATAATATCAGCAAGAGAGAAAATCGTTGAAGGAGCGGTGTCAATGGTAAAGATGGCTCTTGACAGACTTGCCGAAGACAACATCGTAGAACTTGATGAAGAGAAGAAAGCTGCAATGGTAAGCAATCTGCTCGTTGTACTTTGCGGCGACGACAACGCCCAACCGGTAATCAACACCGGCACTCTGAACCATTAACAGCAGGCTTGTCACACGACAAATTTGAAACAGAAGCAGACCGGAATATATAACAACCTCCGGTCTGCTTAACAAATACAAAACGGATAACACTATTAAAACGGCATCAAATGAATACAGTTGAAGTTGATTGCAACCAAAAGACAGAAGGTCTGATAATGATTCTTTTCTCCATAATCATGATGATGTTTCACGTTACCTATTGGTTAACGGCATGTATGGACAATTTAATCGCTACGTCAATATTGTTAATCACCCCCATTGTGTTGTTTGGTTTAGGAATATGGTTTTATCGTTTTAAGAAGACACCGCGCAAAATAGATGTAATAATAGGCGGATTTGCCAACAAGATTTATACGAGAAACAAGTTGCTGTTTATAATATATGAAATAGCGATATACGGAATTTTACTTTTGGTTTTGAAGATTATCATTCAATTAACTGAAAACAATGACTTGGCAGAAGCCTTCACGGCAACAGGGAAAAACCTTCTGCATTACTCTTATGCAAGCCTCATCGTGGCGTATAAAACTACACAAGACTACTTGGGATATTATTGTTACTACAAGACAATCCCGACAAGACAATAAAGAATCATAGCTATGGCAAGACAAGAATCCAAGACAAAGAGTTTTATACTACGCATTGATTCTGACACAATGGCGGCAATTGAGAAATGGGCGGCAGATGAATTCAGGTCTACAAACGGACAGTTGCAATGGATAATAAATGAGGCTCTCCGTAAAAACGGACGACTGAGAAGCAAAAAGACAAAAACCACACGCAACGAACAAGGTGAAAACGAGTCATGAATTACAGACAAATAATTGATACATTAGCCACTATATATGACAGGCGAGAGGCTACAGCACTTGCAGACTATATGCTTGACAGATGTTTCAATCTGTCAAAAGCCGACTCTCTTTGCGGCGCAGTGGAGTCACTTACCGCAAATGACTCTTTGAAAGTCGCATCCATAGTCAAACGCCTGCTACAACACGAGCCTATACAATATATTATAGGTAACGAATATTTCTACAACCGCTGTTTCAATGTCAGGCAAGGAGTTCTCATACCGCGACCGGAAACAGAAGAACTATGCAGAATAATAATAGAAGACAGCACGGATAACAAACCGGAGCACATTCTTGACATCGGCACCGGCAGCGGATGCATTGCCATAACGTTGGCTCTTGAAATATACGACAGCAGAGTTACGGCTTGGGACATATCAGATGACGCTCTGAAAATTGCACGGGACAATGCCGCACACCTTAATGCCGACATTGATTTCCATAAAAAAGACATACTGCAAAAACAAGATGAGCCACCTCAAAAATGGGATATAATTGTCAGCAATCCTCCTTATGTAAGAGAGAGCGAACAGCCTGCCATGCCCCTCAATGTATTACATTACGAACCGGATACGGCTCTATTTGTCAAAGACAGCGACCCTCTTGTTTTCTATAAAGCAATAAGCGACTACGCTTCACGGCACCTGCGCAACGGAGGCAGACTGTATTTCGAGATCAACGAGGCCCTTGCCGCTGACACAGCCAATGTTATAGAGACCTACGGTCTGACAAACACTGAAATAATGAAAGACATTTATGGTAAAGAACGTTTTATCAGATGCTGCAAACAAGCATAAGCCAATGGAAGAGAAAGAGGCTTACAACAAACTCGCTACAATGTGCGCCACAGCCGAACATTGTGCCCATGAGCTTGTGGAAAAGATGAACAGATGGAATATAGGCAAAGAAACGCAAGAGAACATTATATCAAGGCTTAAAGAAGAACGATATATTGACGAGCGGCGATACTCCCGCGCATTTGTTTCAGACAAACTGAAATATAACAAATGGGGACCTATAAAGATAAGTTATGCCTTATCTGCCAAGCATATTGACGAAGATGTCATTCAGGAATCTATCAACAGTATTGACGGAGAAGAATGGAACGAAACGTTATCCATACTTTTACGTAACAAACAAAAAGCCGTAAAAAGCGCATCGGAATACGAACTCAAGGGCAAACTTATACGTTTTGCTTTGTCTCACGGGTTTACAACCGAACAGGCATTAACATGTTTGGACAAGCTTTAAACCCATACCTCACATCATAAAAAGTAAAAATCTATTCCTTAAACAACATATCCATGATTCCCTGACACACTTCTTCTATTAAATCAAGAGCAAGTTCAAACTCTCTGTCGCCGCCATAATAGGGGTCGAGAACGGAAGTGAAAGATGTCTGATGCGACATATATTCTGAGGCATAATGTATTTTAGCCGTTTCATCCGGTGTCTTTGCCATAGAGCGCAATGCTCTGACGTTGTCGGAATCCATACCAATAATATAGTCAAAACGATGAAAGTCAGACGGGACAACCTGCCGTGCACGACTGCAAATATCCAACCCACGACTTGCACCATGAGTTCTCATGCGTCTGTCAGGCAATTCTCCGACATGCCATGAGCCTATTCCCGCAGAATCAACTTCCACTTTGTCTTTCCCTATACCTGCCTGTGACAGTTTGAAACTTAAAACCGCCTCTGCTGCCGGAGAACGACAGATATTTCCCAAACACACAAAAAGTATGCGTATCTTTCCTTTTTTCATCTTATCAGTTAATAAAACAGTACATGAAAACGCCTAATCTGATACAGGAGGTATTATTCTTGAAGGATTGCCAACAACAGTACAACCATCGGGAACATCCGTAAAGACAACGGCTCCCGCACCTATTGTAACTCCGTTGCCAATATGCACATGACCAAAGACCGTAGCACCCGTATATATACGCACATTATCCCCTATCGTCGGACGGCCGTCCTTGCCATTGCCAAGAGTAACCAAATGAAGACAATAGAAGTTTTTCCCTATACTGTCTGCGTTAAGATAGGTAGAATAACTATGTTCCAGATGACATCCGGCACCTATCGACGGACATGTAATATACAAAGTAGGCTCCGCCGGCATCAGCCATTTTATGAAGAAAGACAAATATTCACCTATTCTATAATAAAATAGATTACGGAATACACGCTGACGGGTACACACCTTGACGAAGGTTACGACACCGCTCTCGCCTTCGCCGTAAGTTGCGAGGTCTGCATCAATGGTTTTACGCTTACACAAATAAATGATTATATGCGGTATCATGCGTAAAGCCGATGTCGTAAGAAGTCCGAACTGAGTATATGGATTCATGGGAATGACAACATCAATGTATTAAAATTACTTTTTTCGCCCGAAATCAGCAGGTATTTCGCCCCACTCACGAGTGTTCCATGTTTCTATAGGCACTCTGAAAGAGTGAGTATTTAGCCACAATTCGGCACGAGAAATCAAAGAATAAAGCGACTCGGTCTTTGCATTGCGTTCCAAATGAGTCTTGCACCGTCTTTTCGCCACCCATGTACGAGCCGTGAAACTGTCACTATAGATTGTACGACTTATGCCTTTTTGCTCCATAAGAGCAAGGGCGTGGACAATAGCAAGGAATTCTCCGATATTATTTGTACCATAAACAGGACCGTAATGAAACACCTCTTCACCTGTAGCGAGGTCTATACCCCGATATTCCATCATACCGGGATTACCGCTACATGCAGCATCTACGGCAATGGCATCGGCAGTTACCTCAAGAGGCAACGGCAATACTGTGTCATGACGATAATCAGGAGGATTTTCCATTACATTCGTTCCGGCATTTCAATTCCCAGAAGGGACATACCATTATATAACGTTTTTGCCACATTGGCAGCCAATACGAGACGTAAAGCCTTTTCCTCTTCCGTATCAGCGGAAAGGATGCTATAATCATGATAGAACTGGTTGAACTCTTTTGTCAGTTCATAACAGTAATTGGCAATACCACTCGGACTGTAATCTTTGCCAGCCTTGTTCACAGCCAAGCCAAACTCATTCATTTTCCTTATCAAGTCTGTCTCTTTACTATTGACAGTGTATCCGGAACCGGCAAGAGTATCAGGAACAGAGATGCCTTGTTCCGAAGCTTTTCTCATGATACTGCGAATACGGGCATATGTATATTGTATAAAAGGACCTGTATTGCCATTGAAGTCTATACTCTCCTCAGGATTGAAAAGCATGTTCTTACGTGCATCCACCTTGAGAATGAAATATTTTAGAGCGCCCATGCCTACAATACGAGCGATATTGTTGCGCTCATCTTCGGTCATATCACTGAATTTACCAAGTTCTTCACTCGTTTTACGGGCGTCTGAAATCATTGTGGAAATAAGGTCGTCGGCATCGACAACCGTACCTTCACGGCTTTTCATCTTGCCATTGGGCAATTCAACCATGCCGTATGAGAAATGAACAAGGTCACGTCCCCACTTGAAACCAAGACGGTCAAGCAGAATAGACAGGACTTGGAAATGGTAATTCTGCTCATTACCGACCACATATATCATCTTGTCTATCGGATAATCATTAAAACGCATTTCTGCAGTACCTATGTCCTGTGTCATATATACGGATGTGCCATCAGAGCGAAGAAGCAGTTTTTGATCAAGTCCGGCATCTGTAAGATCTGCCCATACGCTATTATCATCCTTTCTGAAGAACAATCCCTTTTCAAGACCTTCTTCAACCTTTGCCTTACCTTTAAGATAAGTTTGGGACTCATAATAGATTTTATCAAAGGCAACACCAAGAGCCTTGTATGTTTCATCAAATCCTGCATACACCCATGCGTTCATCTTCTCCCATAAAGCACGGACTTCAGGATCTCCTTGCTCCCATTTCACAAGCATATCATGGGCTTCAACAATGAGAGGAGCCTCTTCTTTGGCACGCTTTTCGGCTGTTTCTGCATCCATGCCTTCAGCTTCATACTTTGCTGTCAGCATCGCCACTTCCTCACGATAGTGCTTGTCAAATGCCACATAATAATCTCCTATCAGGTGATCGCCTTTTTTCCCGCTGCTTTCCGGTGTTTCGCCGTTACCCCATTTCAACCATGCCAACATGGACTTGCATATATGGATACCGCGATCATTAACGATATTGGTCTTCACCACACGATTGCCATTTGCCTCCATGATACGTGCCAGAGACCAACCTAACAGATTGTTACGCACATGACCTAAATGCAAGGGCTTGTTGGTATTGGGTGACGAATATTCTACCATGACAAGCGGAGAGTTTTCATCCGCTTTCTTCATGCCGAAATTATCATCTGCATTGATTGCTTCCAATAGTCTTATCCACGAAGAGGAAGCTATTACAATATTAAGAAAGCCTTTCACTGCATTGAAAGACGCCACATTGGGATCATTTTCCTTTAACCACGAACCTATTTCATTGGCTGTGTCTTCCGGTTTCTTCTTGGAAATCTTCAAGAAAGGGAAAACAACAAGAGTAAGATGACCCTCAAATTCACGCTGTGTCTTCTGCAAAGCAACCATTTTCTCCGGTACTTCCTGACCGTAAAGTTGTTTTATTGCGACCTGTACGGATGTACATATCTCTTTTGCAATATCCATAAATATTCCTTATTGTTATTATTTTAAGGTGCAAAAATAGTAATTATAATTGATATACAAGTTCCTATACAACCATAAAATATACAGTTATACTATCTTTAAGCTATTTCTTTAGCATTTTCATCAACCGTTGCATGCCCTCTCCTGCCCCACAGGCAATCTGCGTTACATCACGTACTCCTGAAATCATCGCAGGTTTAGGGTCAATAAGATATATCGGTACTCCGGCATTTACATAACGGACAAGTCCTGCTGCCGGATATACATTAAGCGATGTTCCTATTATAATAAACACATCGGCTTTTGAGACTGCCTCTGCCGCAACTTCTATATTAGGAACCGCCTCACCGAAAAACACTATGTACGGACGAAGCAGTGAGCCGTCACCGGCTTTTTTACCCGGAGCTACCGTAATGTCAGGAGGAGTCAAGGTACGAATAAAATGCGGATTATCCACATCTCTGCTGGAACATACTTTCATTAGTTCCCCATGCAAATGGATAACGTGGCTGCTTCCGGCCATTTCATGCAAATTATCTACATTCTGCGTGATTACCGTAACATTGTTTTCCTTCTCCAATTCCGCTACCAACCGGTGGCCGTCATTGGGAAGGGCAGTAATAAGTTTTGCACGAAGCATATTGTAAAACTCATTAACATATACCGGATCCGCCTCCCATGCCTCATGCGTTGCTACACGCGAGACCGGATGTTGCTCCCAAAGCCCGTCAGAATCCCTGAATGTGCTCAGTCCGCTCTCTGCTGAAATCCCGGCACCGGTAAGTACAACGATATTCTTCATAAGTCATTTATGTTGGTTATTACTTGACTGATAAATTGACAATACTTGCATCCAACTTGCAAAATTAGTGAAAATTCGTCAATAATGCAGTTGTAATCAGATAAAAATATTACCTTTGCAACCGCTAATGATAAAGTTAGAAATTACATAGTTATATTTATAATATCAACAAACCAAATATCAAAATCAATTATGGACAAAGTAAGTTATGCACTGGGATTAGGCATTGGACAACAATTGGCGCAAATGGGGACCTCTGACCTTTGCATTGACGATTTCGCACAAGCTATAAAAGACGTAATAGCCAACAAAGAACTTAAAGTTTCTCACAAAGAAGCACAAGATATCGTGCAAGAATATTTCCAGAAGAAAGAAAAAGAATTAAACGCGATACGTGCAGAAAAAGGTAAAGCGGCGAAAGTTGAAGGTGAGAAATTCCTCGCCGAGAATTCAAAAAAGGAAGGAGTCGTGACCCTTCCCAGCGGATTGCAGTATTTAATATTGAAAGAAGGCAGCGGCAAAAAGCCCAAAGCCACAGATACGGTAAAATGCCACTATGAGGGATTTCTTATAGACGGTACCGTGTTTGACAGCAGTGTCCAAAGAGGCGAACCGGCTTCTTTCGGTCTTAATCAGGTAATTGCAGGTTGGACAGAAGGATTACAGCTGATGCAGGAAGGCGCAAAATATCGTTTCTTCATACCTTATATCTTAGGCTATGGAGAAAGTGGAGCCGGCTCTTCAATACCTCCGTTTGCAACTCTGATATTTGACGTGGAACTTATTGAGGTTATTTAAAAGCACAATGTCTGATTTCCCGTTAACAAACGGCGGACAAGCATCTCGACAACAAAATAAAAACGCATAATAACAATTTTAAATAATATAATAAAATGAAGAAATTAACTTTTTCAGCTGTTATAGCTGTTGCTGCAATAGTCTTCAGTTCATGTGGCAACTCCACACCGAAGGCTAACTTAAAGAACGACATAGACACTCTCAGCTATGCTATGGGACTCGCCCAGACAGAAGGTTTGAAGGATTATCTCGTAAGAGGACTTGGTGTCGATACTACTTACATCGACGAGTTTATCAAAGGTCTTAATGACGGTGCAAATGCCGGTGATGACAAAAAGAAGGCTGCCTACTACGCAGGTATTCAGATAGGCCAACAAATATCAAACCAAATGGTTAAAGGTATCAACCATGAGCTTTTTGGCGATGATTCTACGAAGTCAATATCCATGAAAAACCTCATGGCAGGTTTTATCAGCGGAACAACAGGCAAAAAGAAACTGTTTTCTGTAGAACAGGCTCAAGGCTTGGTACAGACAAAAATGGAAGCTATTAGAATGAAGGCTGTAAATGAAAAATATGCCGCCAACAAAAAAGCCGGTGAAGAATTCCTTGCAAAATACGCTAAACAAGAAGGCGTAAAGAAACTTGAAGGCGGTGTGCTTTACAAAGTTCTTAAGGAAGGAACAGGAAAAATACCTGCCGACACTGCACTCGTTTCAGTACGCTATGAGGGTAAGACCATCGACGGCAATGTATTTGAAAGCAGCTATGAAAAGAACGACACTCTTGATATATATGTAAATCAAGTCATAAAAGGTTGGACTATAGCCATGAAAAACATGCCTGTCGGCAGTATCTGGGAAGTCGCAATACCTGAGGAACTTGCATATGGCCCACGTGAAAGGCCTTCAATCAAGCCTCTGTCTGTCCTTGTATTCAAGATAGAACTTCTTGGAATTAAGGGAGAAGGTAAAGACCGTAAATAAACATAGGTATCGAAAACAACAATGAACAGAATAATATTATCTATAACGCTCGTCTTTATGGCGGGCGTTAATTTCAGTTCGGCAACGGCTGCTAAAAAGAAAAAGGTACAAATAACAAATAATGTTGCCGACTCTACCGTCATAAAGCTCATGTCTACATCTGACACGCTGAGCTATTCTGCCGGAGTTGTACGCACAGACGGCCTGATTCCATATTTAAAGCAACAATATGGTGTAGATACAACATATATAGCAGACTTCATTGCAGGATACAAAGAGGTCACAGGTATTACCGACACCAATAAAGCCAAAGCCTATGCTGCCGGACAGCAGATCGCTTTAATGGTAAAAGAAAGAATGTTGCCGTTTTTAAAAGAAGAGTTCGAGACTACGGAATATACAATTAACGATGACATCTTTAATTGCGGATTTCTCGATGCACTAAACAACGATGTCAAACTGATGAATGATTCTGTTGCCAAAAGCTATTATGACAAGGTCTTTAAACAGATGATAAAGCTCCGCGATGAGGCCAATCTTAAACAGGGAACAGATTTTCTTGCAGCCAACAAGAATAAAGAAGGCGTCATTACCACAGCGAGCGGACTGCAATATAAAGTATTAAGGCAAGGCAACGGTGCCATCGCATCCATAAACGATGATGTCACGGTAAAATATGAAGGACGTCTTCTTGACGGAACAGTCTTCGATAGCAGCTATCAACGCAATGAAGATGCCACTTTTAAACCGACACAAGTCATCAAAGGCTGGACCGAAGCATTGACAATGATGCCGGAAGGCAGCAAGTGGGAGCTGTATATACCTCAGGAACTGGCATACGGGACAAGGCAAATGGGGAAAATCAAGCCTTGCAGTACGCTTGTTTTCACTGTTGAAGTGGTATCTGTAAAAAAAGCTGCGAATAAGAGCAAATAGCGCCATGTGGCTACATTTTGTCTGCAAATCTCTTTTTTTGGTGTCAAATTGTTGCACGATTCGTTTTTAATGACTACTTTTGCTCACTCTTTGTCATCAATGATTTAAATCATAAGCATATTATTAACCAACGTGCAATTAATTTTATAAAAATGGAAAAGATAGATACACTTGACAAGAAAATACTACGCATTTTGTCAAAAAATGCACGTATTCCATTTAAAGACGTAGCAACAGAATGTGGCGTTTCACGTGCGGCAATCCATCAGCGTGTGCAACATCTCATCGAAGGCGGCGTAATTACGGGCAGCGGCTTCGATGTAAACCCGAAAAGTCTTGGCTATACCACATGCACTTATGTAGGTATCACGCTTGA
>JBJFGK010000090.1:0-4315 GCA_051892655.1 Prevotella sp.
ACATCAAGAGCAGCGTTTCAAGTACCTTTAATAATTTGAAGTCCTCTCTTTCTGGTACGGCTGGCAATATTAAGTCCTCCATAAGTTCTACTTGGAGCAGTATCAAGTCCACAGCATCAAGCAAGTGGTCTGAGATAACATCCACGGTATCATCAAAATGGAGTGGATTAAAAAATATACTGAAACAATCAGACTGGACGAGTATAGGTTCAAACCTTGTGTCCGGATTAAAGTCTGGTATTTCAAACGCATGGAGCAGCCTGACAACTTCCGTAGGAAACTTATGCTCCAGCTTGCTGAGTAAATGTAAGTCCGCATTTGGAATACACTCTCCTTCAAAAGCCATGGCTGAAATTGGTGCTTATCTTGATGCAGGTATGCAAAAAGGTATTGAAGATAATGAGGGCAAGGTTCTTAATACGGCAAAGAATTTAGCAAGCGCAGTAACAAAGGGAATGACACCAAACAGCCCAGAAATCGACATATCAAGCAAAGAAACGGTAAATGGCCTCTGCCTTATTGCAGATACATTATCCATGATTGCCGGACAGTTCCGCGCGATAGCTGATATGTTAGCAAGTATGGGTGGTCTGGTAACGCCTCAGATAACCCAGGGAGTGGTTGTTCCTTATAAGACAAAGATTGATACCTCTGAACAGACTCCGGTTGAATTTGAGGCGTTCAAGACGTTCTCATCAGATATGGATGAAAGAATGGCAGACGAGATTTACGTATTACGTCAAATACTGGATGCCATTAAGAGGCTCAACCTTAATATTGACATCAGTGCGCTGGAGCGAGCTATCACAAAGCAAAAGCGCGACCATGATCTGAATTTTGGAGGTGCATAATATTGAAACCAGCTTTTGAAATAAACGGTCACGATTACGCACCGTACGTTAAGCACAAAACGGGGCTTGCATGGTCCAGGGAAAACACAAACGACGAAGATGCCGGGCGTGATAAATCTGAGACTATGCACACCCTTGTAACATCTCATCAGCGAAAGCTGGAAATAAAAATGGGACCTATGCCGTTTGAAAAAGCACAACAGCTTGAATCAGACCTACAGGGTAATGATGAAGGGGTTAGGGTTAAATACCCTGACCTCAAAGACGGCGTATGTACCCGGTTATTTTACAATACTTCTATCGCTGCTGCCGTGGAGCAATTCACGGAGGATGGTGTTGTAGTTGATGATATATCTTTCTCTCTCATCACTGTAAAGGAGGACACCGTTTGATATGCAGAATCTTCCTACAAACTGGGCGGAGCTTTATGAGGCTCCGCACAGGACTGAATATAAATTAGTAATCAATGGAATTGAATACGACAGCGCGCACTTACAGGGTAATCCGTTAATCACAAAGCCCCTTCTTGAAAAGCCGACAATCGGACGAGTATGCTCAGCTACACTATCCGCAACGATCATTCCGTATGAGGACACGCCGATACCGAAAGCCGCAAGAGTGTTTTTGTATTCAAGACTTTCAGATGCGGAAGGAAACGTAACGGACTGGATTCCGCAAGGTCGTTTTTATGTAAGTTCCCGTAGCGGGAAATCAAATGTGTCTCTCACTATGAGAGATGAAATGCTCAAAGGCGGCCGCACATATATTGATAAATCTATTCTGGACTGGCCTGCATCACAGGTCGACATTGTAAATGAAATTGCGGCGCTCATGGGCGTAGAGCTTGACCCAAGCACTTCCCTCTTGGAGGGAGCCGGATATATGGTTGATACCATAAATGGCGACGCACTTATGACTGAGGTATTAGGTGCAATCGGTGTATGTAATGGAGGTAACTGGATAATGACGGAGGATGGAAAGCTAAAGCTCATTCGCTTATCCTCTCCCGGAATACCGGTTCAGAATTGCTCAAAATCATACGGAAACTATACAGACATAGGCTCCGCAGTAACAATAAGCCGTGTCACTTTGGAGGATGACAACGGGGACACTTTTACAGCCGGGGACGATTCAGGATATGAGCTTTACACGCAATGCCCTTACGCCAATCTTGCCGTGGCATCCGCACTTGGCAATTCAACAGACGGATTGCTGTATGGGGTAAAATATCAGCCGTTTACCTCTGAAAAGATATTCTTAAATCCTGCCGCACAGCTTGGCGATACCATAACAATAAAAACCAGATTAGGCGTTGAGCTGAATGTAGTATTACATTCCATATCCGCATCATGTAACGTCGGTTTTACGTGTGATCTGCAGTCTCAGATAGATTCTGATACAGAGGATGAATACCCTTATGAGACTCCTTCTGAATTGCAGAATAACAGAACAGTAAAAACCAATAGGACCTACTATGGCAACACAATCAATCGTGAGTACGGATTCCGTTCTAAAATGGATAGCGGCGCTTATGCTCAGTTCAATGCTGGCGGATTAGAATTTGTGGACGAAAACGGTAAAAAATGCCTCTACTACGATATGGAGGCAAAGACCTTTATCGTTGACGCCACACTTGGAGCAAACGCAATATTTACCAACTCTCTGTATGCTGAACAGGGCGACATATCCGAGCTTACAGTTGACCGTTTGAGTACGTCAAAGCATATCAAGAAATTCCTGCTTGGCGACACATCAGATGACTGCTATATCCTGATAAGTGATTACTCTATCCGGTTTATTTCCGCAACACCATCCGGTCTGTATAACAGATTGCTAACAGAGGACGGCGTACAGATAATGTGTGAGGACGGCAGATACCTGGATAACGAGGCAGGCGGAAAGACAA
Organism: Prevotella sp.; assembly: GCA_051892655.1. Lineage (GTDB taxonomy): Bacteria > Bacteroidota > Bacteroidia > Bacteroidales > Bacteroidaceae > Prevotella. Next base: position 2,758 of record JBJFGK010000090.1, read on the forward strand.
GCTACACACAGGCAGTCAACCGTTATGGGGATTTGCTTTGGTGGGAAAAAGATATTACAGACGCCACCATATCAGAGGACGGCTACCCTTACATTGACGGAGTACAGATATTTACTACCACCGAAGAAACGGGGTTCCCGGTTCATGTATTCTCCTATGATGAAGTTATCAGAGCTGAATATAAGTTTGAGGAAGATCCGACGGACAACTCTTACAGTCCTGTTCAGATATGGGGTTCTGGTACCGGATATGCAGACAACGGAAAAGGAAGAATCGAAAAGCTGTCCGATATGTTCCGATTTGGTTATACAACACGTACCGGCTCAGAGGAAAGCATAGAGCTGAATGACGACGGCTGGGTTGATATAAATAAGACCAGAAAGCCAATTAGCTTTGACTTTTCAAATATACAGAATGGATCTTTTTCAGAAACGATTGACGGCGGCGGGGAAGAAAATTACAAAGTAGAATTTGACTCCGAGGGTCGTATCAGCAAGATAACGGACGAACAGGGGCATATTACGGAGGTGCATTGGTAAATGGCATACGATCAAAACTCATTTTTACAAGGCATTGCCGTAGGAAAAAGCCTTAAAGGTTGGAGTTCCGGCATAGGTACATCCGTACCTACCTGCTGGAATGACGAGGGAAAATACACCTATTTTTACATAGACTATCATCTGCCTATATCGGCGGTTTCTCTGTCTATGTTCCGGCTATCCACAAGAGTATTATGCGAATCCGGGGAGCTTGAAGTATCAGCCATTGAATCAGTTGACAGTACCACTTTTAAGGTATATTGCGATATATCAAAAGCTGGTAACGGCTGGATTGCCGTAACCGGATATAACAGCTCATGGCTGTACTACGACAACGGATATAGCGTACCTGAGTATTCTGCCGTGTTCTGGATTGACAGTAGGCAAAATTGGACTCCCGGATATATAGAGGACGAGGATAAATACGTCGGTCGTTCCTATACCGGAGAAGAAGATTTTAACGTGACCTATCATCCTGGGGTAAATTATGAATACTCCGAGGAGATAGACCTACGCTCACTATCCGGTATGGAAATACAGGAATCGTTAAAAATAACGTATTCATAAGGAGGATGCAATGAAAGAATTAACAGATTTACAAAAGCACCTTATTGGTGCCGAGTTGCACGGACATTGTAGGATCGATTATACAGACCCGATAACAGGAAAAGTGCTGGAGCGTATTGAGGGCGACAATCACGTATTCATGGATCAGTTTATGGCTCAGAGCTTTCAGAGCCAAGCACTATCCTCCGCCCTTTTAATTACGAATGGAGAGAATGAACTTGACACGGACCTTCCTTGGCTGCCTGGAACACCTATAGGCTATGGTACTCCATCATCAGAAGCTACAGGAATATATCAGGGTTCTTTCCGCCAAGTTGACAGCTACAGAAACAGAATCACACAACAGGGTGTAACAAGCCTTTATGTGTATGACTTCCTTACAACACAGATACCGGACGTTATCAGGTACGTTGGCCTTACGGCATCCGGGCGTACCGGGGTAAACACTACTC
>JBJFGK010000090.1:4415-5682 GCA_051892655.1 Prevotella sp.
GTTATCAGGTACGTTGGCCTTACGGCATCCGGGCGTACCGGGGTAAACACTACTCCATTTACCTACCGTTGGCCGAGAGATTATTGCAATGGAATTTATGACATAGAGCGTAAAGTTCTATTTTTTGGCGGTACCTGCTCCCTGTCAAATAATGCAGGTGGGGACGGCAGCTTATATATTTACAAGATTTTGAATGAGCCTACTGCAGTTGCAGAAAAAATAGACTTGTTTGCTCTATGTGAAAGACCTGACAACTACTGGACTGCAGATGAGGGCTATGGTGGTTACAGTACGAGTTATGCTGCAACATGGGGATATGATTATGAGAATCAGACAATCGTGTTAAAGCTCATGCGGTATTACACACAAAGAAGGTGGGACGGAAACAGGTATTGGTACCAGACCAAATTTAAGGACGATTTTTGGGTTATCAGCAAAGACGGCACCGAAGTCCTCAAACATTTTCAGTACAAATGGACCGCAGATGAAAGAACAGACACAAGCTCTTGGCAGTATGACTATCATTTCTGGACTGGTAATGGGTTCCCATCCTACGTAAGACTGTATGGGGATAAATTGTATGGATTTTCTCAGACAGCTCCGGAGTATGGTGCTACACAGTACAGCAACGTATTTTATGTGTATCAGTATGACATCACAACCGGAGATATTTCTTATGAGAGATATAATACAGGACACAATAGCAGCCATCCTCTTTTGACAGGAGGTGCAACGCTTTATTGTTATAAGGGATATACTTTCCCAAACGGATATTACAACCGATACAGCAATACAAGTTGGGGATTTACTTCTACGCTTATGGGCGTAATTCCAATGTATGACGTATATACAGAGGACTTTTACACTAATTGTCCTGTAGCTTTTGACAGCTCATGGTCTGAATATCAGCTCATAGAAAAAGGTCAGACTTCTGTGTATGGTAAAACATGGAACATAAAGCCGTATTTAGATGGGGACGACAGAACGGCCACAATGGGTATGCCTTTTGCATATACAGCATATCAGTTACCGTCGGATGCACCGGTACGACCTGAGAACTCAGCCGTAACAATCGCATACGGCTTAACAGTCAAGTGGTAAGGAAGGAGTGATTAAACATGGCAGATACCAAAATATCAGAGCTTGCGAGTGCTACTTCCCTCGCCGACGGAGATATACTTTGTGGAGTTAATCAGGGAAGTACAAAGAAGTTTTCTCTTTTAAGAATTAAAGAGTTTTTTCAAAAGACTTTTGATGGCTTATATGC
>JBJFGK010000090.1:5782-9501 GCA_051892655.1 Prevotella sp.
GTAACCGTAACTGTAGAGAATATGACTATCTGCATATCAGCAGAAAAATCAAAATAAGAAGGAGGAATAAACCTATGGTAGCAGTAAGCACAAGAGCCATTGGAAAACGTGAAGATGGCAAGCAGATCATTGAGGCCGTAGTTGTCTCAGATGAAACACCAGCAGAATTACCGGTTACCGGAGATGGAATCTCTGGCATGAGTGCGGATGATTGCTTTGCGCCGTTCTCTGTACTCTACATCGTTGGGGATGCCGAGAATAAGGTGTATATCGCCAATGAATCCGGTGTATTTATTCCGCAGTAAGGAGGAATTGCAAGATGGATAATATGTTTTTGCGTGTGATAATTGCATTCTATAATCAGGCAAAAGCATACGCCACAAAAGGTCTGTCAAAGAAAGCTGATAAGGTGGCAGGTGCTACACAAGGCGGTACCGCTGTTTTTGATGCAGAAGGAAATCTGGCAGACTCCGGCGTAAAGCCTTTGTCCGTTTCCATGGATGCAATGACAGTATGCTTTACAGAGAAACAGGAGGTAAACAATGGAATTTAACGATAGTCAGAAAGTAGGCGGCAAAACCTACTACAATATCGGGGTGGACGGCGACCGCCTCTATCCTGGAACCGACCTCACGGTTAAATTTGCAGATGAGATTAAAGGTTATTCCGATGAATGGGCCTGGGCTAAAGCCCGTAAGAACGCTGGCAACTATGCCGGTATGCACGTAGGCGATTACATCCCGATAACCTGTAGCAATGGTTATGTATTGAAAGCCCAGATTGCCGGTATCAATACATATACAGGATATGCAGACCAGCAGGTAGGAAATCATATCGACTTTATTTGTAAAGAGCTTTGGAATGACCTTCACGTTATGAACAAAGTAAATTACAACAACGGAAATGCCAACAGCCCAAGTCCTTTCCTTGCATCGGATTTGAACTACTGGCTTAACAGTATGAGTGGCACGGTACCTAACAGCACATCGGATCCGTCAGTAACTACAGAGGTAGATTACACGGCGGGCGGTGTGCTTTATTATTTGCCTGATAAGCTCAAAAATCAGATCATCACAAAGAGGGTTCTGTTACCGAGCCGTTATACAGCGGGACAGGTTCTCACAAATGACAATTCGTGGGCTTGGCAGTCAACCGGTAAGCTGTGGATTCCGTCTGAGGTTGAGGTGTACGGTGCGCCTTGCTGGGGCAATTCCGGATATGGTATGGGTGGATTCGTGCAATACCCTCTCTTTGCTTGCAATATGAACAGAGCAAAGTTGAGATGTGCAAGCAAAGACCGCTACTACTGGTGGTTGCTATCCGCGAGTGCTGGCAATTCTACGTATTTCGCGATTGTCACCTACTACGGGTATTGCCTCTACGGCCTTGCTACTGCTACCTGGGTGGCGGCGCCCGTCTGCTTCCGTATCTAATAAATCTTTTAGAAATCTGCCAGCTTGCTGGCAGTTGGAGGCAAAAGCTGTATGAGCAACGTATTAGAAAGACACCGGGGTATATCGGAAATGGAGTTTTACCGCACGGCTACAGAAATCCGGCATGAGCTTACAACTTTCCTCATGCGTGAGAAGAATGTTCCTAAGCGGTGGCGCTCCATTTACACATACCCCATTATCAATTTAGTACAAGCGCAAATTGACCTTATTTTAGATGCCAATGATATTTACCCATACAAGACTGAACAGGTGGAAGAAAGAAAAGCCAAACAGCAGATGTGTATAGACTATTGCGACAGGATATATGAACGTCTGCAGGCAATGATGCAGGACTTGTGGTGGGATGTGCTACACAGACCGGATGATGATTCTGACAAAATCCGGATTCAGAAATTCATTGACAATATGGGAAAGCTGCTACTGTACGAGGAAGAAAGATTAAAAGGATGGCGTAAAAGTACAAGACTGCTGCGGAGGAAATAACCTCTGCAGCTTTTTTATCGGTTATGAACTGCAACAAAAGGTCACCGCTACAACTGGTGGTTGCTATCCGCGAATGCTGGCAATTCTACGAATTTCGCGAATGTCAACAACAACGGGAATTGCAACAACAACAATGCTACTAATACCTGGGTGGCGGCGCCCGTCTGATTCCATAAACACTTTCTGATTCCAAGTTACTATTGTTTGGGGCAAGTATGAAGTAAGTGCCAAGGCACAGAAACCAAGACCCCTTAGTTGATTATGGAAGGAGGACATAACCGTCCTACTGCAATGTGGGTAAATATATACCTTGACGCGGTTAGCCGTACGCTGCTTGCATGGTCTGGGATGGCGATAATATACGCTGAATGGAATCCAGCTAAGTACCAGATTACATGACTATTACCGCAAAGGAGAACACAACGCGCCCCTACAAAAACACTCTGCGAGGTATTTTTTATTATGAATAGTGAGGAAAGACACCAAGCCCGGTATGAGCGTCGTAAGGCTGCGAGAGAGGCGGCAAGGCGTGAGAAGTTGGCGGAGTATGATGACTTTGCACGGGTGGCTGACGTCAACTCACTAATCCGTGCAAACTTTGATTCCAGACGAGGAGTTATGTGGAAAGCAAGTGTGGCAAGATACAATATGCACTTTTATAAAAATGCTGTAAAAGCCCACTATGATTTACTTGCTGGGAAAGACATTCACAGCGGTTATTATGCTTTTGTAATTATAGAGCGTGGTAAGAAACGCAACATACACAGTTTGCACTATTCTGAGCGTGTTATACGTCGCTCAGCTTGCGTAAATGCTCTTGTGCCAATCTTGTCTTACAACCTCATTTATGACAACGGAGCCAGCCTCAAAGGTAAAGGTATTACTTTTGCCGCTGACAGATGCGAAACGCACCTACATGAATATTTCAGAAAGACCGGCAGCAATGACGGTTATATCTTAATCATTGATTTTAAGAAGTATTTTGACAATATACAGCATGGCCCGTTGTTTGAAATTATTGACAAATATATTACTGATCCTCAGCTCAATGCCCTCACAAAGAGTTTTATATCCTCTGCTGACAGGCAGAAAGCTCCTGAGGAACAGGGAAAAGGACTTTATATCGGTCCGGAGGACAGCCAGATTTATGCGGTAGCTTATCCGAACAGGATAGATCATCTCATAAAAGACCAATGGCAGATACTTTTTTACAACAGGTATATGGATGATTCCTATATCATTATGGAAAGCAAGGAGGAACTTCTGAAATTGAGGGATGCCTTATTTGCTGAATATAGAAAGCTGGGAATTATCCCAAATGAAAAGAAAACTCAGGTTATCAAACTGAGTAGAGGTTTTACATTCCTTAAAACAAAGTATTTTCTCACGGAATCCGGCAAAGTAATTAGAAAAGCAGACCACGCCAGCATTGTGAGGGAACGTCGTAAGCTCAAAAAGCTAAAGCGTTTCTACGATACTGGAGAAATGACAATCTTGCAGATTGAACAATCCTATATGTCATGGCGTGGGTACATCCTTCAAAAGGATGCCTACAAATCTGTACAAAGTATGGATGAGCTTTTCTACTCTCTGTTTGGTACAAAGCCGTGGAAAAATAAAAAGAAATCCAGAAGGAGGAAAAAACAAAATGGACGAGAAAAAAGAATTTATCCAGGGGGAAATCAATGCCCGGAAGTCATTGCTTGCTGATTCTGACTACCAGATGATAAAGCTGGTTGAGAATATGGCGGACTGTACTACTATCACTCAGCTTGTGGGCGT
>JBJFGK010000090.1:9601-13738 GCA_051892655.1 Prevotella sp.
GCAAAGCATGAGGCTCTGCAGGACAAAAAGGATGAGGCGCGAAAAAAGAATGAAGTCCTTGTTATAAAAAGTGTTAATGCTGCAATCGCTCTCGGAGAGGCTACAGCAAAAGCCGTACAGCGTATTCCGGATGCGCACTGTAACGGAGATATGCACGCAGCTTTAGACTATGCGGCAAAAATCAAACACGAACAAAAGGACTTTCTAACGGAACAGGGTGTTGATGCTTTGTATTAGGATTTTCCTATGCAAATATACATTTTTATTTTAAGGAGGGCTACTCTATGAGCAAAAAAATTTCAGTAGGTACAATCGTAAGAACTGTCTGCCTGGCACTGGCACTTACCAATCAGGTATTGGTTATGACAGGTCACAGCGTACTCCCTATCGCGGATGAGCAGGTGGAGGAACTGTTTACGCTGGGTGCTACTCTCATCACTTCCCTTGTGGCGTGGTGGAAAAACAACAGCTTTACTCAGGCGGCTATTACGGCGGATGAGACTTTACATAGCATTAAGGCGGTCAATAAGAAAGCCTAAAAGTAAAGAACCTATCCAACAAGGGCGGTATAACAACCGCCCTATTATTTTGCAGAAAAGTGAGGTATTCTTATGAAATTATTTGGTATTGACATTTCAAGATGGCAGGGGGATTATAACCTTGCAAAAGCTCAGGCTGAGGGTGCGCAGTTTGTCATTATGAAAGCCGGTGGAGGCGACGACGGACTGTATCAGGATAGACAGTTTGAGAATAACTATGCAAAAGCTGAGAAATTAGGTATGCCTAAAGGCGCTTATTTCTACGGCAATGCTTTTAGCATTTCAGAGGCAGAGAAAGAGGCGGACAAATTCTTATCCATCCTCAAAGGTAAAAGATTTGACTACCCTGTGTACTACGACGTTGAGGGAAAGATGCTTAATCAGAGCAAAGCGGCTCTCACAGAGATTGTGCTTACCTTCTTAAAGAGGGTTGAGGCGGCCGGCTACTTTGTTGGTGTGTACACGTCAGAGAGCCACTATCGCGACCACCTGGATGATTACAAGCTCACAGCATACGCCCACTGGGTTGCAAAGTATTCCAAGACGGAACCTAAGTTATCCAGCGGTGCAGAAATCGGTATCTGGCAGTTTGGTGGCGGCAAGAACTATCTCAGAGATACAAATGTTGCCGGGCAGACCACAGATCAGGATTATTGCTATGTTGACTACCCTTCCAAGATTAAGGCTGCCGGGTTGAATGGGTATGCGGCTACACAGACGGAACCGGTAAAACCGCAGCCGGATCCGGAGCCTGATAAGTCCATTGATGAGATTGCCAAAGAAGTAATTTCCGGTAAGTGGGGAAATGGCGAGGACCGTAAGAACAGACTTACGGAGGCTGGCTATGACTACTCCGCCGTTCAGGCTAAAGTAAATGAGCTTGTAGGAGCAACACCACAGCCCGCAAAAAAGACGGTTGCCGAGCTTGCTCAGGAAGTCCTTTCCGGTAAGTGGGGAAATGGCGTTGAACGCAAAGAAAAGCTCACGGCCGCCGGGTATGACTACTCCGCCGTTCAGGCTAAAGTAAATGAGCTTGTAAATGGAAAGACAGACATAACCCCTAAAAAGTCTGTATCTGAGATTGCCAAAGAGGTAATCAAAGGCGACTGGGGTAACGGTGCTGATCGTAAGAACAGGCTCACGGCTGCTGGGTACAACTACGCTGTTATCCAGGCAGAGGTAAATAAGCAGTTGAATAAATAATCTGCTACCATAATATGTATATGAATCAAAGGCTCCAGAGGCGTATTTCGTCCTGGGGCCTTTTTTTGTTACATTTTCTGTTACATTCACGTTACAATCGCTGTTACATTTTTATTTTGTAACATTTTTCTGTTACATTGTTACACTTATGTAACGCAAAATGTAACGCAAATAAACCCTTGTTTCTCAATGCTTTCAATAGTTTTGTTACATTGTTACATATTTTTCTAATATACCATATGAAATAGAGGAAATAGGGAATAATCATACATCCTAAAACGCCTAAAACGCCTATGCGTATGCTCATACGCGCGCGAGAGTGTAACTGTAACACATATCTTTTTCTTTTTTCAGTCAAATATTTTTAACTTTCCTATTGACAAGTCAAATTTAATTGACTATAATGCACTCATAACAGTTAAATAAATTTGACTGTTAGCAATTCAAACGGATAAAGCAAGGAGGAAAATGGGATGTGCGAGAACCGAAAGGGATGGTCAATCTGCCCCATTGAACGCCCCGACTTTGAAAAGGCGAACACGTCTATGTACGTATGTATTCAACACTTATGCGGGGAACCGAGACGACACAGCACTTTATCTGTGAGGGTTGCACCAATAAAACACACGGAGGTACAAGTTTATGAGAATCACGAAAGAGGCTAAGCTGGACGTACTAACCTTGGCGGCATTGCAGGGAATACTTACACCGCTACCGGATGACAGAGAATGTCAGGAGCAGATTCTTTCTCTCATGGATGATTTGGGAGGTATCAAACTGGCTCATTCCGCAAAGGAAGTAATTGACAAGGCTCTGAGATTTTGCGACGAAGGGGCAAAGCTCACACACGTTGTTGTGAATAAGCTCTATGGAACGGATGTTATTATTACATTTTTGGTAAGTGATGAGGAATGCCCTATTACATCAGAGGCGGACATCATAAGCAGAAATGGCGTGCTTGGGTACTGCTACAATGCAACATACCCAGACTGCAGCGAGCTTGGTTACAGCTTTTATGCAAAGCACAGAGACGGAACCATACACCGCATAGGCTAAGGAGGTATTTATGGCAGAGGCATATTACCAGCAGCTATTACTTATCGGCTACTCTCCCGTGGAGGCACGGGAGGAAGTAGACCGGCTTATCGAATGTGGAGATATTGAGGAGGATTGATATTATGGCATACAAAATGATGCTCAACAAAGAGAAATTTCTTAAAACAGAGTTTGGTGGAAATCTGCAGGAGTGTATCGCCTCTTGGGATATGTACTTGACAAGATTATCCGGTATGCAATACCAGCCTACCGGGGATTATCACGAATTGAGGCGTGGAGCAACCTGGTGTCAGGCACAATGGGAAGTTTATAAGCTGGCCTTAAAGCAGTTTTACAGCATCGAATATAACTTTACCAGAACGGATGAATATTACGGTGTATGTACTGAGGACGAGGACTTTCTTTTCAAAGTTGAGAGGAATCTGCATAGCGACAAAAAAAACGATGCTAATTTATACCGCGTATTCCTCAAAGACTGCACTTGTGTCAGCGGCCCTTTTACCAAAGAACAGGCAAAGGAACTGAGCAAAGAACCGGATGCGGATCTGTTCTCTTTTTTCACGGCAGACGAGTATAAGCAGTCTTATGGAATGGAGGTGGAAACACAGATATGAGTAGAGTTGAGGACCTAAAAGAAACGGCACCTTGCGGAATGGAGATACACTATACCGTTGATAATGACACAGATTTTATCACATACAGCGACATCAACGGCAGAGGAATCCGTTGTGAGGCTTGCCACGGCTGTACATGGTACGGAATATGTCAGCCTCATGATGCAAAGAAATCCGGATATACCGTATATATCAGCGGTGCAATATCTGGAACGGTCAATTATATGTCACGTTTCGCAGAGGCGGAAAAGAAACTCAGGGAGATGGGCTACACAGTTATAAACCCTGCCCGGATAAATGCGCAGCTACCACCGGAAACGACCTACGAACAATATATGAGCATGAGCCTGTTTCTTATGGATATGTGCGACACGATTTATCAGCTCAAAGGCTGGGAAAACAGTAAGGGGGCTAACCGGGAATACGGCTATGCTCTCGCCAAGGATTTTATTATTTTGAAGGAGGCACACTTTGATGGGAAAAAATCTGTACAGAGCTAAAGGCGCGGATGATGCGGACAAGAATGTTTGGTATGAAGGTTATTATATGCAGATGAACGATACAACCTACTGCTTTTCTGAGGACTATGAGAGAGCTGCAAAGGAGGGCAAGGATCCGAGGCACTACTACATTGTGTTTGACCGCATGACTGACTGGGGCTTAACGAATAGACACTTTAAGGCGGATGTCAGACCAGAAACATTATGCCAGCATACCGGAAGATA
>JBJFGK010000091.1:0-13735 GCA_051892655.1 Prevotella sp.
TAACGTAATAAAGAACTATGAAGTAGTGGAAAAAAAGATGGTAGAAACTCCGGACGAATTGCGTGGCATTGTAAAATGCAACAATCCAAAGTGCATAACCAACAACGAGCCAATGCAGACAGTTTTTCATGTCACAGACAAGTCGCAAGGAGTTATCAGATGTCATTATTGTGACAAGGAACAAAACATATCAGAGGTAAAACTCGTATAAACCTTGCACATGTCAACAATAATATATAATTTTGCAGCCAATATGTCAGAAATGACGACAAATACTGCGCAAATGATTATTTTTACAAATAAATCACATAAAAATATCAATTAATATATCAAGTAACAAGACAATGAAAAGAGACCAAGCTATCTTCGACCTCATCGAACAAGAACATCAGCGCCAGTTAAAAGGTATGGAACTCATAGCATCTGAAAACTTCGTAAGTGACGAAGTGATGCAGGCAATGGGTTCATATCTTACAAACAAATACGCGGAAGGATATCCCGGCAAACGTTATTACGGAGGATGTCAAGTTGTCGATAAGGTTGAACAGCTCGCCATTGATCGCGTATGCAAACTTTTCGATGCAGAATACGCCAACGTACAGCCACACTCCGGAGCACAAGCAAACGCCGCTGTTTTGCTTACAGTGCTTAATCCGGGAGATACTTTTCTCGGATTAAACCTTGCACATGGAGGACATTTGTCACACGGATCAGCAGTAAATACATCCGGCATATTATATCATGCTGTCGGATATGATCTTGACAAAGAGACAGGACGTGTTGACTACGACCAAATGGAACAGCTTGCCATTGAAAACAAGCCCAAGCTGATTATCGGAGGCGGATCTGCATATAGCCGTGAATGGGATTACAAACGTATGCGCGAAATTGCAGACAAGGTAGGAGCATTACTTATGATAGACATGGCCCATCCTGCAGGATTGATAGCTGCAGGATTACTCGACAATCCGGTAAAATATGCACATATTGTAACATCAACAACACATAAGACACTGCGTGGACCACGCGGAGGTATAATACTTATGGGTAAAGATTTCCCTAATCCATGGGGCAAAAAGACACCAAAAGGTGAAATAAAGATGATGAGCCAGCTACTCAACAGCGCAGTATTTCCCGGACAACAAGGTGGTCCTCTTGAACATGTCATTGCCGCTAAGGCTGTAGCCTTTAATGAAGCACTGCAACCTGAGTTCAAAGAATGGGCAAAACAAGTAAAGAAAAATGCAGAAGTATTGGCTGAAGAACTTGTCAAAAGAGGCTTTACAATTGTCAGCGGTGGCACTGACAACCACTCTATGCTTGTGGATTTACGTTCAAAATATCCTGAACTCACAGGTAAAGTTGCAGAGAATGCACTTGTTGCAGCGGACATTACTGTAAATAAGAATATGGTTCCATTTGACAGTCGCAGTGCATTCCAAACATCAGGCATACGTTTGGGAACACCAGCCATTACGACACGCGGGGCAAAAGAAGACCTTATGATTCTCATTGCATCTCTGATAGAGGAAGTTCTCAATGATCCTGAAAACGAACAAGTAATAAGCAGCGTGCGCGCAAGAGTTAACGAGACAATGAAGAATTATCCTTTATTTGCATACTAAATAAAGACATAAAATATTATTACAATAAAAGGAGCCTATACAGCTGTGGCTCCTTTTATTATTAAAAAGGTCTATAATCATGAAACACATAACACTAATTACACTTTCAATATTTGCAATTATATTTTCATCGTGCGAGAAATATTCATCTGATGATATTACAAGTCCGACAGAAGCTAACAGCACATTGATGCTCAGTGCCTCACTATCTGAAGCAAGTGACGAAACAGAGATAAGTTGGCCTATAAACATTTACGTCTTCGATAAAGACAACAACTGTATCGCAACACAGCTGCTAAATGATGCTTCGAGCATGATTGACATAAAATTACCCGAAGGACTATATCATGTATATGCCGTTGGCGGTGCTACTTCTGACAAATATTCACTTCCAACTAAAGAAACAGCTACACCGGATTTCGTATTATCTCTTAATGATGATAATCAACACGCAGACCTAATGTTGGCAAAAAACACCATAACGATGACATCAGGTGAAACCAATAAACTGACGTTGGCCATGCAACGTAAAGTCGCAAGACTTCAACAAATTACAATAAGCAATGTACCTTCTGATGTCACGGATGTATCTGTATCATTTGCACCTATATATTCAACAATATGTCTCAACGGCACATATAATGGTGCCGACAATTCTTATAAAGCGACACTTACAAAGCAATCTGACGGCACAACATGGAGCAATACAGATGCTATAAACATTATGCCTTCATCTTCTTCACCTGTAACTATCAAAATATCATTTACTACATCAACAGAGATAAAGAGTTACTCATATACATGCGCTGAAGAAATTGAAGCTAACTATAAGTTTAATATTTCAGGAACTTACAAAGAAAACAGTATTACTCTAAGTGGAACCATTACCGGAGCTACATGGGCTGGTACAAAAAACATCACATTTACATTTGAAGATGAAGAGAGTTCATCTGATGATACGGGCAATTCAGGGTCAGAAACGGATGATATTCCGACTGTAGGTTCTATATATAAAGGATGCTATGTATTGAAATCTGAAATTTCAGGCAATAGCACTGTTGTTACTTTAATGACTGCTAATGAATATAGAGAAGGATTTTCGGGACTTTCAGGAGATATGACAGCATTCCGTTCTGCCGTTGACAATGCTATTTCCGGACTTTCTATTGAAGGAATATCCGGCTGGAGACTTCCCTCTCTTGAAGAGATACAATTAGTGAAAAATGATTATAATAACATTAACAACACATTAACATCTAATGGTTTAACTAATCTCATTAACAACAAAATGTATCTATTCCTTGACGAACAAGACGATATAAAATCTTTTTCTTTATCTAATGGTTATTCATTTGAAGCAGAAGAGAACTCCTATGTTCGTGCTTTCACACAAAAGACTTTCTATAATTAGAAATAAATATTAGCAATAAAAAATAAGGCAGAGCTATATCGAAATAGTTCTGCCTTATTTTTGTAGATAAATATATAACTTAACTCTTATGGTTTATACATATACCTTTCAAATACCATTGGTAAAGTCTGTGTATTCCTTCATCAATCTCTACAGAATGATGCCAGCCAAGAGAATGAAGCTTGCTTACATCTGTCAATTTTCGTGGGGTTCCGTCCGGTTTTGATTGATCCCACAAAAGTTTACCTTTAAATCCAATTTCACCGACAACCATCTCCGCAACCTGTCTTATTGTAACTTCCTTACCTGTTCCGACATTAATATGACAGTTACGAATCTCTTTAGCACCTGCATCATAAGTGTCTGTAAAATTCACATTTAACAATACATGAACACTTGCGTCTGCCATGTCTTCACTCCATAGGAATTCTCTCATAGGAGAACCAGTACCCCATAGGGTAACACTGTCAGCACATATTCCGAACTTCGCTAATTTCTGTGTTATTTCAGTATCAGAGAAACTTCCATCTACGCCTTCTACAGGACGTAAATTCAAATCACGTCGCACGGAATCCCAATCATTTTCATTCAAACACTTTGCAAGATAAACCTTGCGTAGCATAGCTGGCAAGACATGACTGTTCTCCAAATGGAAATTATCATTAGGTCCATAAAGATTGGTCGGCATTACCGCGATGTAGTTACATCCATATTGTATACTGAAACTCTCACACATTTTAAGCCCGGCAATCTTTGCTATGGCATAAGGTTCATTTGTATACTCAAGTTCCGATGAAAGCAAGACATCTTCTGTCATTGGCTGTGGCGCCATACGAGGATATATGCATGTACTTCCAAGAAACAGCAATTTACTTACATTATGGCGAAAACTTTCGCCTATAACGTTTTGCTGTATTTGCAAGTTTTGGTATATGAAGTCAGCACGGTATGTTAGATTTGCCATTATACCACCCACATGTGCTGCAGCCAATACTACGGCATCAGGACATTCCTTATCAAAAAATTCCTTTACTGCTATAGGGTCCAAAAGATCCAATTCTTTGTGACTGCGTCCTATAAGATTGGTATAGCCGCGACTTTTCAGGTTGTTCCATATTGCTGAACCTACAAGTCCATTATGGCCTGCCACATAAATTTTTGCCTCTTTTGATAACATCAGTATATAAATTATGTATCAAAAACTATTTTATTCTGCCACTTGAGCTTTAAGATAAAGTTTCTTGACAAACTTCATATCATGCTCAACCATAATCCTCACAAGTTCTTTAAGAGGAGTCTTTGATGGTTCCCAGCCAAGTGTATCACGTGCCTTTGCCGGATTACCAAGCAACTGGTCAACTTCACAAGGACGGAAATACTTAGGATCAACTTCAACAAGCACTTTACCTGTCTTTATGTCAATACCTTTTTCCTCTACACCTTGACCTTCCCAACGCAAAGTAACTCCTGCTGCCTCAAAAGCTAAAGAGCAGAACTCTCTTACTGTATGCATCTCGCCTGTTGCAATGACAAAGTCATCGGGTTGTGGCTGTTGTAAAATAAGCCACATACACTCAACATAGTCACGGGCATAACCCCAGTCACGCAAAGCATCAAGATTACCTAAATACAACTTGTCTTGAAAACCTTGCACGATACGACTTGCCGCCAATGTTATTTTACGTGTAACAAAATTTTCTCCACGTCTTTCACTTTCATGATTAAACAAAATACCATTACAGCAATACATTCCATAGCTTTCACGATAGTTCTTCATTATCCAAAAACCGTATAGTTTTGCCACAGAATATGGTGAACGTGGATAAAAAGGCGTTGTTTCACTTTGGGGAACTTCCTGAACCTTGCCATATAGTTCTGAAGTAGAAGCCTGATATATACGACAATTCTTTTCCAATCCACAAATACGAACTGCTTCCAGCAAGCGTAATACACCTACAGCATCTGTATCTGCAGTGTATTCTGGTACATCAAACGACACTTTCACATGACTTTGTGCTGCAAGATTATATATTTCTGTCGGTTTTACCTCTCCAATAATTCTGATAAGAGAAGAGGAATCCGTCATATCTGCCCAATGCAGATTGACAAGTCTTGACTTTTTCATATCTCTAACCCACTCGTCAAGATACAGATGCTCTATGCGGCCTGTATTAAATGAAGACGAACGGCGCAAAAGTCCATGAACCTCATAACCTTTATCTATCAAAAATTCAGCCAAGAATGAACCGTCTTGACCTGTAATACCGGTTATCAATGCTATATTTCTCATTTTTTCTATAATAATTAAATTTTGTACTTACTGTATCAGTGATTTTATCCTTTGCTCTTCACTTAGTTTACAAATTAACAGACGATCATCTTCTTCCGCAATAATATAACCATCAAGTCCTTGTACAACAACTTTTTTCTTTCCTATTGTATGTACAATACAGTTATGCGAATCATATAGAGATATATTGTTTCCAATGACACCGTTCCCATACAAGTCTTTGGGGGTCTGCACAAGCAAAGATCCCCAAGTGCCGAGATCACTCCAACCGAAATCTGCCGGACATACAAAAATCTCTTCCGCATTTTCCATAATGGCGTAATCGACAGATATATTATCACATTCAGGGAATACACGGTCTATCTCTTCCTGTTCTGCAGGAGTGCCATAGACATTAGACAAACTTTCAAAAATATCATTTAACGCCGGTTGATATATACGGAATGCATTTATTATCGTATTGATGTTCCAAATAAAAATACCGGCATTCCAATAGTAACTCTTGTTTTTAATATATTTCTTGGCTGTTTCAATGTCCGGCTTCTCACGGAAAGAATCTACTCTGAATATTTCTTTATTACGCGGAGAACTGAAAGAAAGATCTGCCTGAATATATCCATAGCCGGTTTCCGGACGTGTAGGTTTCATACCAAGAGTAATCATTGCATCTGTTTCAGATGAGAATTTCAGACATTGTTTCACAACTCGACGAAATTCATCACAATCAGTAACAATATGATCACTCGGAGTTACCACTATATTAGCATTCTTATCTTCTGTTTTTATACGCCAACTAACATACGCTATACAAGGAGCTGTATTACGTCTACATGGTTCACACAAGATATTGCCTTCTGGTATTTCCGGCAATTGCTCTTTAACAATGTCTTTATATCGCAGATTAGTTACCACCCAAACATTTTTTGGAGAACAAATACCTTCAAAGCGGTCAAAGGTAAGTTGCATTAAAGAGCGTCCTACACCAAGAACATCTATAAACTGTTTTGGTCTGTCTTCCGTACTCATTGGCCAAAAACGACTCCCAACGCCACCGGCCATTATCACTAAGTGATTATTTTTATATGTCATAAAAATGTTGTTTGTTTCTTGAAAAAATATTATAGCTTATAAAAAATATCATCGCCACATAGTTTTAAAACAGGACATGACATTATTGCTTTTATTATTATATTTTTGCAAAAATAAAAAAAATAACACAAAACGACCAAAAATTCATAAAATAATATGGTTACTATTTTTCATGAATGAGTAAACACATGCAACAACAAACAATAATAGCGAAAAACCTGGCTGATTATGCACAAGTTTTCGCTATTACTGTAATCAATAATTTACGCAGCCTTATTATTTACAATAAAGACTTAAAATACTTTCATATAGTTCTTGCTTTCCTGATGTCTGCTTTGGCTCCCCATTTGCTTTTGCATAAGCAACGATATCATCAAGTGTCAATTTTCCGTCTTCAAACTCTTTGCCCTTACCACTGTCAAATGATGCATAACGTGCTTTCAACATATCTGGAAGCGGAGAGTTCTCAATTATATCAGCAGCGTTCTCCAATGCACGAGCCATAGCATCCATACCGGAAATATGTGCTATGAATATATCCTCAAGGTCTGTTGAGTTTCTACGTGTCTTCGCATCGAAGTTTGTACCTCCATTACCTAAACCGCCATTGCGAATGATCTGCATCATAGCCTGGGTAAGTTCATAATTGTCAATTGGGAATTGGTCTGTATCCCAACCGTTCTGATAGTCACCGCGATTAGCATCTATTGAGCCTAACATATCATTATCAACAGCAACTGCCAATTCATGCTCGAATGTATGACCTGCAAGAGTAGCATGGTTTACCTCAATATTAACCTTAAAGTCCTTATCAAGACCATGAGCTTTTAAGAAACCTATCACTGTTTCTGTATCAACATCATACTGATGTTTTGAAGGTTCCATTGGTTTCGGTTCGATTAAGAATGTACCTTTAAAACCTTTTGCACGTGCATAATCACGTGCCAACGTGAGCATCGTTGCCAAATGTTCTTTCTCTCGTTTCTGATCTGTATTAAGGAGACTCATATAACCTTCACGTCCTCCCCAGAACACATAATTAGAACCGCCTAATTCTATTGTTGCATCGACAGCATTCTTTATCTGAACAGCAGCACGAGCCACAACGTCAAAATCAGGGTTCGTAGCAGCACCATTCATATAACGAGCATGGCCAAATACATTTGCCGTACCCCACAACAATTGTATTCCTGTCTCTTGTTGCTTCTGCTTAAGATATGCTACAACTTCTTTAAGATTTGATTCATATTCTTCGATTGTATCTGCTTCTGCACAAAGGTCTGTATCATGGAAACAATAATAGCCGATACCTAACTTTTGCATGATTTCAAATCCGGCATCAGCCTTGTCTTTTGCAGCTTGGACCTTGTCGGTATTGGTATTCCAAGGAAATTTCTTTGTTCCTCCACCAAACTGATCTCCACCTTCAGCACATAGAGTGTGCCACCATGCCATTGCGAAACGCAACCATTCTTTCATTGTTTTTCCCATTATGACTTTCTCTGCGTCATAATAATGGAACGCCATAGGATTCTTACTGTCCTTACCCTCAAAAGGAATCTTACCTATCTGAGGAAAATACTGTTTTGCCATAGTGTTATTTGTTATTATTGGCGGCTTTTACCGCATGTTATTAATTAATTAATTAATCTGTTCATTTATTATGTTCCAACCTTTCCTTCCAGCGTGCATACGCCTGTAAATAACAAGTACGATGTTTTTCGTCCGGCTCGATAACCGCAAGCTTTCGCAATGTTTCAAAAGCTTCATCGTGGTTTTTGTATATTCCGGCACCTATTCCGGCTCCTTTGGCTGCGCCTACACTGCCATCCGTCTCGTATAGTTCGATGACGGCTCCACTGACTCCGGCAAGCGTATCTCTGAAAATGTCACTAAGAAACATATTTGCACGTCCTGCATGAATTTTGTTTATTTCCATGCCCATCTGCTGCATTACCTCCATTCCGTAACAGAAGCTGAAGACAATACCCTCTTGCGCAGCTCTCATAAGATGCGCCTTATCATGCTTGTTAAAATTGATGCCATGTATCGAACAACCTATTTCTTTATTTTCAAGTACTCGCTCGGCTCCATTGCCGAAAGGTATTATAGTTATGCCATCACTGCCTATCGGAATATCTGACATCATAAGGTTCATATCAGAGTACCCTATTCCTTCCGGAGCCACATTACGACGCATCCATGCATTGAGGATACCTGTACCGTTGATACATAGCAATATGCCAAGTCTTTCAACATCTTCGGTATAATTGACATGCGCAAAAGTATTTACGCGGCTCTTTGGATCATAATTTACATCTCCGAGCACACCATAGACAACTCCTGATGTACCGGCTGTAGATGCTATTTCTCCGGGATTAAATACATTTAGACTTAAAGCATTGTTAGGCTGGTCTCCCGCTCTATAACTTACGGATGTTCCCTTGCTTATTCCCAAAAGTTCAGCCACATCTTGCCTTACTTCGCCTTGTACACTGAACGTTGGGCATATATCCGGCAGAAGATCGTTTTCAAAACCATAATAATTCAACAAAAACGTTGCTGTCTGCTTGTTCTTGAAATCCCACATCATGCCTTCACTAAGACCGCTTATCGTGGTGCTTATCTCTCCCGTAAGTCTCATTGCTATATAATCTCCGGGAAGCATTATCTTGTGTATGCGCGAATATATATCCGCTTCGTTACATTTAACCCAAGCCAATTTAGCTGCTGTAAAGTTTCCCGGTGAGTTTAGAAGATGAGAGAGACATTGCTCATGACCTATATCATTAAATGCCTTTTCGCCAAAAGGTACGGCACGTGAGTCACACCAAATAATTGAAGGGCGCAACACTTGTTGCTGACTGTCAACACACACGAGACCATGCATCTGATATGAAATGCCAATAGCTTTTATATCGTGACCATCAATACCTGCATCGGCTATGACTTTTCTGATACTTAAGCAAGCATTTTCCCACCACATCTGTGGGTCTTGTTCAGCCCAACCTGTCCGAACGGCAATTATAGGAGCTTCTTTCTCCGGGTAAAATGCTGAAGAGAGACACTCTCCGTTATCTGCATCAACAAGTGATGCTTTTACCGATGAGCTGCCAACGTCTAATCCTAATAGAAAATTGTGTTTCATTTATTGTAGGTTTTCATAGTTAATCTAAGGCAAACTGTCTGAATTCCCATTTATTACCAGATGTCAGAATATATTATCCAAACAAATTCAATGATGTGTCTTCAACAGTTGTCTGCGATATTTGGTCTTCTTTATCATCATCGTGAAAGTCCAACATAAGTTGAGAACTCTGAACAACAGTGCTATTTATGCGGTAAACGCCTCTAACATCTGTTTTTTCTATCAGCGAAGCGGCATCACGACAATTTCGCTTTATAAATGAAACGACGTCACGATAAACATCGTCATATGTAAGTTCATTGAACAGACCATTACTCATGTTATAGACATGCCTTGCTATCTTTTTCAGGCTGAGTCCTTTCTTATCTGCTTCACTGAGGACATTGAGTATCTCTTGTCCGTAGTTCATAATGTCATTCTATCTTGTAGCCCAAGTTCTTTTCTCTTTTAGACACTTCTATCTGTTTCTGTGTCTTCTATATGGAAGATCTTTTATGCTTTTACTTGATTATACAGGTATCTGTTTCACGATTATTTCAGACTTGAGATAACAACAAAAAAGGACCGGTAACATTTCTACCAGCCCTTTTTCCTATCATTTCAACAGATTAAGCTAATGTAATCTTATTGTCTGAATTCTTAATCTTACCCTCTTTAAAGAGCCAGCCCATACCAAGCAGTGTCTCCTCGCTTGAGATTTTAGCAGCCTTTGCAATCTCTGCTACAGTAAGAGGTTTCTCTGCTGTTGCCAATGCTTGATAAACATCACCGGCTTTGAAACCTACTGTTTCTGCATTGATATCCAAAACTACTTTCTTTGCTGCTGCCTTCTTTGGTGCAGCTTTCTTCTCTGCTGCTGCCTTAGGCGCTGCAGCCTTCTTCACTGTTTTCTTTTCTACCATAATTATTCTAAAACCATTTTTAGATTGTTTCCTCCGAATAACAATCTTACCTATAAAAACGATGCAAATATATAAATTTAATACTTTATTAAAAAAATATCTTGCAAGTTTTTATGGCGTTTTGGTCATTTTTTACAGGTAGACGTTCATTTATCTTGACATATGTCAACCTTTATCTGCAATTCTTCCAATTGTTTATCATCAATTGTCGAAGGGGCATCAAGCATGACATCACGACCGCTGTTGTTCTTTGGGAATGCTATGCAATCGCGAATGCTGTCAAGTCCTGCCATAATGGAAACAAAGCGGTCAAGACCGAAAGCAAGACCTGCATGTGGTGGAGCTCCATACTTAAAAGCATTGATAAGGAAGCCGAACTGTGCCATAGCACGCTCGGGTGTGAATCCCAATATCTTGAACATACGTTCTTGCAAACGGCTGTCGTGTATACGCAAACTACCACCACCAACTTCTATGCCATTGCACACAAAATCGTAAGCCTTTGCCCTCACTTTCTCCGGCTGGGTCTCAAGCAATGTTATGTCATCAGGATTAGGCATAGTAAACGGATGGTGCGTGGACATGAGACGCTGTTCTTCATCACTCCATTCGAAGAGCGGGAAATCTACAATCCAAAGACATTCAAACTTGTTCTTGTCTCTTAAACCGAGTCTGTCTCCCATTTCAAGCCTTAACGAGCATAGTTGGATGCGTGTCTTGTTGGCATTGTCACCACTAAGTATAAGTACCAAATCGCCGTCACTGGCTTTTGTCCTTTCTTTAAGTTGTTGTAACACCGCCGGTTCATAAAACTTGTCTATGCTGCTTTTTACTGTTCCGTCTTCATTAAATTTAACCCATACAAGTCCTTTGGCTCCCACTTGCGGGCGTTTTACAAAGTCTGTGATCTGGTCTATCTGTTTTCTTGTATATGAAGCGCAACCGGGAACACAGATTCCACCGATATATGTTGCATCATTAAAGACTCCGAATGTGCCTGTTCCTTTTAATACATCCATTAATTCAACAAATTCCATACCAAAACGCAGGTCCGGTTTGTCGCTTCCAAAGCGAGCCATAGCTTCATGCCATGTCATTTGCGGCAAATGTGACGGCAGTTCAACACCTCTTATTTCTTTGAACAAGTGGCGAGCCATATCTTCAAAAAGGTCTATTACGTCGTCTTGATCAACAAAAGACATTTCACAGTCTATCTGTGTAAATTCCGGTTGGCGGTCGGCACGCAAATCCTCATCACGGAAACATTTTGCTATCTGAAAATAACGGTCAAAACCGCTTACCATTAGAAGTTGCTTTAAGGTCTGAGGACTTTGTGGCAGTGCATAGAACTGTCCCGGATTCATTCGCGACGGGACGACAAAGTCTCTTGCGCCTTCAGGGGTACTGCCTATAAGTATGGGAGTTTCAACCTCTATAAAGTTCTTAGAATCAAGGAAATTGCGTATCAATATTGTCATGCGATGTCTCAATTCCATATTCTTGCGTACACACGAGCGTCTCAAATCAAGATAGCGATACTTCATTCTTATATCGTCACCACCATCGGTATTGTCTTCTATAGTAAATGGAGGAGTGGCGCTCTCGCTGAGAATTGTCAGAGAAGAAGCTGTTATCTCTATCTCTCCTGTCAGCAAATTGCTGTTTTTGCTTTCACGCTCGCTTACCAAACCTTCTATTTGGACGCAGTATTCACGACCGAGTTTATTAGCCGCCTCACAAAGAGCAACGTTGTCATTTTCATTGAATACGACCTGTGTAATACCATAACGGTCACGTATGTCAACAAAAGTCATACCACCCATTTTGCGCAATCGCTGTACCCAACCGGCCAAAACAACTTTACGACCGACATCTGAGAGGCGCAACTCTCCGCACGTATTTGTTCTATACATATATTTATATGAATGTTTTTAAATTATTATGCAAAAATAATAATAACAAGGCAAAACACCAAAAAAAACAAATCAAATTGGTTTTGGAGATTATATTGATGTTTAGCATTTTTATAATGTGTTGCAACAGTTTCGGAGAATAGTGTTATTGACAACTAATTTATACATAGAGAATAACTATTGAAATCAAATAATGCAAACCGTCCCTCCATAGGTAGCAAAAAACAGCCTTGCACACAGAAAAACAACAACCAACCGAAGAACGAAGCATGGGCAGAGTATCGAACAGTGCTCGAATAGTTTGCCCATGCAAGAATGGGGAAGATACAACTCAACCGACCGGCGATTGACTGCATATTGTGTTGTCTAAAGATGAGCCATTGTTTCATCATTTTAGTAAGCACTTATATATAAGTCAAAAGCATAGTTCTCCTCAAAATAGCAACTAACCGAAGATGCATCATGGACGCCAATCTTCAAGAGAGCTTTTCGACTGCGTCCCTCCATGTGCGTTAATATATTCACGAGTGCTTCGCATGTCGTTCTGACACTTCTTCAGTTCACTAATATTAATTTTTTCAGGATGCACCTGCATCTGAATGATACGCGACTGCAGATTTCGGTAAGTATTGTACCATGAACCCAACCACTGGTTTTGTTTTCCGGAACTCTTCGTTGATGTCTTTGACGTTGTCGTTGTGCTCTTCACTTGCGAAGTAGAAGAGCTTCTCCTGTTGGGTGTTTGTACAGCCACGTATCCTTTGGTAGTCTTTGAAGATCGGTTTTTATTAAAAGAATTGTTTATGATATCTGCCAACTGCGACAGCGAGTTGGCAAGATCATTCCAAGCTTGGGCACGTTCCTGTCTCTGCTGCTCGGCAAGCTCACGTTGGCGACGCGCCTCTTCCTCTCTCTGTTGGTTCTCCTTGACAACTTTTTCAGTTGATGTCATGAGTTTCTCACATCTTTCAACTGCATCATTCAGCTCCAGATTGTTGTATGCTTCTATAGCCATCTTAAGGTTACTAATATCATTTTTATTGGCGCTGCCATTATTTGTATGGGTTGTAACATACTTTTCAATCGCCAACGGAAATGCCAGCTCAACAGCAGCCATCATATCATAACGGCGTGTATATTCAATGATATCGGCGAGAGCAGCTTCACAACTTGCCACTTCCAAATAATTGTTGCCAAACATTTCAAGCACCAACTCCTGTGCATTATCTGTGATACCTTCAATCCCTTTTCTGTAATCTACATTAATTGTAAGATTCTTGCCGGACAACCTATGAGCATAGGGCCATGTCAAAATAGTACCGGGATTCATCATATCAACAAGAGGACGGGGATCCCA
>JBJFGK010000092.1:0-13573 GCA_051892655.1 Prevotella sp.
AGGCGAAAGTGCAGACGCATATCATATAACAGCATCTCATCCGGAGGGACTTGGAGCAAAACTCGTTATGCAGAATGCATTAGAAGATGCAGGACTTAACCCGGAAGACATTGATTATATTAATGTTCACGGAACATCAACTCCTGTAGGCGACATCTCTGAAGCAAAAGCAATTAAAGATGTTTTTGGTGATGCTGCTTATAAACTGAATATCAGTTCAACAAAATCCATGACAGGCCACTTGCTTGGTGCAGCCGGTGCTGTTGAAGCAATGGTAACTGTACTTGCGGTTAAGAACGATATCGTTCCACCTACTATCAACCACGAAGAAGATGACAAAGACGAAGCAATAGACTATAATCTTAACTTCACATTTAACAAGGCACAGAAGCGAACAGTACGTGCTGCTCTGAGCAACACTTTCGGCTTCGGAGGCCACAACGCATGTGTTATCTTCAAGAAGTATGCTGATTAAAAATTTTATCAATACAATAAAGCTCCCTTTCAGAAAAGAAAAGGAGCTTTATTATTCTTTGCACGAAATCATAGGTTTTTATCCCGGAAATATCTCCTATTACAAACAGGCTCTTATGCATAAAAGCGTAAGCAAACGCAATGCCAAAGGACGTCCAATTAATAATGAAAGACTGGAATTTCTTGGTGATGCGATATTAGATGCAATAGTGGGAGATATCGTTTTCAGGCATTTTGAAGGGAAAAGAGAAGGTTTTCTTACCAACACAAGAAGTAAGATCGTACAGCGCGATACGCTTAATCACCTTGCTAATGAAATAGGAATAAGCAATTTGATTAAATCAAACGGACATACTTCTTCTCATAACAGTTATATGGAAGGAAACGCTTTTGAGGCTCTTGTTGGTGCAATTTACCTTGATTATGGCTACAAAGCATGTATGTATTTCATGCAAAAGCGTATTCTATCACAACTTATAAGTCTTGATAAAGTAGCTTATAAAGAAGTTAATTTCAAAAGCAAGCTAATAGAATGGTGCCAGAAAAACAAAGTTAATTTTAACTTTAAGCTGATAGAACAGAAAACGGACGATAACAATAGTCCTACATTCCGATATCAAGTAATAATAGAAGATCTTGAGGCCGGTATAGGTGAGGGATACTCTAAAAAGGAAAGCCAACAACAAGCAAGCAAAATCACGTTACAGAGTTTAAGGCGTAAGCCACAATTTATCGACTCTGTATTTGAAGCTAAAGCCAATCGTACAAAAATGGAAGAAGAGCCTGTTGAAGTTGTACCAGATATTGAGGTTAAAGAAGATTTCATTATACATATAACAAAAGAGCAGACTAAAAACAGTTCCGATAATGAAGTTTGCCTGAAATCTTCATTGTCAAAAAAAGATAATGTAAAAACAAAAGTTTTGTCAAAACAAAAGCAAATGGCAGATTTTAACAAAAAGGATGACGAATTTGACCTTTCTGATATAAGTACCAAGCCACGAGCAATGACAAAAGAGGAAATTATAGCCGCTGCAGAAGCCAAAGCATTTGCTGATTGATATCAATCATTATGAAACGCAGATAGAACTATTTTCCCGAAACAATATCCAACACTTCACTAAAATCGTCAATTATATAATCGGCACCGGCATCGTTCAACTCCGAACGTTTGCCGTTACCGTAAGTTACCCCTATAGATTTTACACCTGCGTTACGCGCCATAAGTATATCAAAGCGAGTATCTCCTACTACTATAGCCTCATCTTCTTTAAATCCTAAGGCATTAAGCGTTTTTACGACCATGTCCGGTGCCGGCTTCGCATGTTCCACATCACCGGCACTTACGACATAAGAGATATATTTCTTAAGACCCATATCTTCGAGGAAGACTTTAAGCGAGTCTATAAGTCTGCTGCTCGCAATTGTAATTGTCACCCCATTGTCGTGAATGGCAGCGATAGTCTCTGCCACATGGGGGAACATAGAAACGAAACCCGGTACATTATTAATATCAAATAGCTGTCTGTAAACAGCAGTACACTTGTCTCCCATTTCGTCTGACATAGGAATCATTTCGGTAAATGTCTGTTTTAGTGGCAGACCTATCATCGCCGCACACTCTGCATCCGTACGTAACGGCAGACCAAGTTCTGTTATTGTTTGTTGCATTGTCTTAACTATCAATGCTTTGGTATCTCCTAATGTCCCGTCAAAATCCAATATCAAACATCTATATTTCATACTATAATTCTTTGTTGATAATAGTTTCTGTTTTTATTTAAATCAAAGATTATTGCTGTTTTGCATGTCTTTTCATCACAACGGCTATTGTGTTTAGTCTGGCATATTCAAAAGACATATATATAAGACCTCCATAAGGATTGCATGTACCCCAAGAGTTTTTACATATAAAGTAACGTGTACCTTCCATATCATGAGCTATTCCCACTATTTCCATACAATGATCGTCAGTAGTCTTAAATGTTTCAAAAGCATGTTGCCTTGTTGCCTGAGTAACAGGCATTTTCTTATTGTTCAAACATGCCAATCCCGACTTGAAAGAAAACCCTGCATTACTGATATCTCCCTCCCAACACACTCCATATCCAGCCATTACCGTCCTCTCAATGTACGTCATCAATGTGTCTATCGGGACGTTATAAAATTGGCATCCTGCATCATTATCAGGAACATCAAGGACTATATCTTTATAAAAAGGTAAATGCGTATAGCTTGTCAATGCTACATAATCATCGTATTGACATACACTATGAGAAAATTCCAATGGCGTATATTGTGCCCCATACAAATAAACATTATGCGGTGCCGGTCCCACCGCATTGTCAAGCATATCTTCTACACTTGCCGTAAGGTTCTGCATACCCGTCCGATGTGCTATTGCATTTGACACAAGATTTTCCATACGACGGCTAACAACGTTGTAATTACAGTCAGATTTATAAACATCATAAGGCACAACGCCATATCGGGAAATAACATCCAACAACAATGGAGCCGTTGCACGTAACGACAATGTTTTCTTACCTTGTGTAAAATACATCCTATAAGCCTGTTCTTTTAATATGGAACGTGCCGCATAGGCTACGGAAAGATTTACGGAGTCGTTTTCATGCAAACGGTCGGTCTCAATGGTTGCGAGCATAGCGTATGCCCAACACAAAAAACTACGACCTTGATCTTTAACAGGCGTAAACTTATTTAGTCGCTCTGTTACAAACTTCTTACCTTGTGGCTGCCTCTCATTGCATGATATCAGCGCCACAATAACTGCAAAAACCAATATGAACTTCTTCATTCCGTGCAAAAGTAGATAAAATTCACAAGAAAACGTGACCTATGCATTAAATTTAATCTAAGGCAAGCCGGTATCTTCATTATAGCTTATTGCTCGGCTTACATATACAATTCCGTTTTGTAAACAGCATGATTAGGGCAAGTAAATAATATAGTTAGCACTTGCAAACAGCATACTAAGAACCCGTAAACAGCATAGAAAAACATCACTTAAAGTATTCTTTAAGCTGTGCAGCATAGGCAGCCAAGTCTTCGGGACAATCATTACCATATTTATTCCATATTTCTTGACAAGCTTCCTGCAAACTATTGTCTATGTCATAATTACGATGAATATAGGGATCACATACTTGAAAAGCCATCATTATCTCAACCACCTGTCCGGTCTTTATATGTAACATACGCGCCATTTGCATAACTTCAGGCGTTTCTGCCACCATTGTTATGGGAGTAAGCCTGAAATAAAGGTCAAGTATCATTACAAGCATTGCCGGAGTAATGTCTTCCATGCCATCAACAGGACGGAAATGACGTTCAAAAGACTCTATGACATCAACCCCATCATAAAAGACTTTTGCGCAACCAAAGCCTTCCATAGACCTGACTTTAGTCACAGCACGCGCCAACCGTCTTGGATTGTCCCCGTATATAGTCCACAGACGCCTCACATGTGGAATATCTGTACGACGCAAAGAAAACATAAGAGAGAACAATATCTGTGGCGGCACATGGAGTTCAAGCGCCAAATTTACCATAGACTTTGAATACATAGGCTTTATTCCCTTAGGGCTTCGCATATATATCTGCATAAGCAACGGCCAATATTGGTCAGACCACATAGGATGAGTTGTCATAGTATTGTCATTATGATGGTTACATGATGCAAACATAATAAAAAATCAGGAAAAAACCTGCTTGTTCATTTCTTTATTCTATCATAAAAAAACGAAAAAACATACATATTAAAAAACTTTGCCTTAACTTTGCAAAATATATGTACCTACGCCGATATATCATTTGGCGCAACTGATTATCCAGAATATGAGTATTACTAATATCGCAAGAATTGCTTTCAAATCTCGTCAAAAGGAACTTGAAAGACATATCAACGAGGGTGAAGCCCTTCAAAACGGCGTTCTTGAATATCTCTTATCAAGTGCGCAAAATACTATATACGGCAACAAATATTCTTTCAGTAGTATAAGAAGCTATGACGATTTTGCAAAAAAGGTCCCTTTAAACACATACGAAGAACTTAAAGATCTTATAGACCGTATGCGTCACGGCGAGAAAGACGTGTTATGGCCGGGCAACATACAATGGTATGCAAAATCAAGTGGTACGACAAACGATAAAAGTAAGTTTATCCCCGTAAGCCATGACGGTCTGCATAACCTACATTATAAAGGTGGAAAAGATGCCGTTGCCATGTATTTGAGAAACAATCCGCATAGCCGGATCTTCGACGGCAGAAGCCTCATACTCGGTGGCAGCCACTCGCCAAACTATAATCTACCGGGCAGTCTTGTAGGAGATTTAAGTGCCATACTTATAGAGAACATCAATCCTCTCGCAAATCTTGTCAGGGTTCCTTGTAAAAAGACAGCCTTACTATCTGATTTCGAGATTAAGCGTGACCGTATAGCACACGAAACCATCAATAAAAGAATCACAAATATAAGCGGTGTACCGTCTTGGATGCTTTCCGTTCTGACAAAAGTCCTTGAAATAACAGGAAAAGAAACCATTGATGAGGTGTGGCCGGAACTTGAAATGTTCTTTCACGGAGGCGTAGCTTTCACTCCTTACCGCAAACAATACGAACAGATAATAAAGTCGCCCAAGATGCACTATATGGAAACTTACAACGCCAGCGAGGGCTTCTTCGGACTTCAAAACGACCCTTCCGATTCTTCAATGTTGTTGATGCTTGACTACGGAGTATTCTATGAATTTATTCCCATGGACGAATTCGGCAGCGAAAATCCGACGATTGTACCGCTTACCGGCGTAGAGACAAACGTCAATTATGCCATGGTTATCTCAACATCCTGCGGTCTTTGGCGTTATATCATAGGAGATACCGTAAGATTCACATCCAAAAACCCATATAAGTTTATCATTACCGGACGCACAAAAAGCTTTATAAACGCCTTCGGAGAAGAACTTATTGTAGATAATGCCGAAAAAGGACTCGCCTATGCATGCCATGAAACAGACGCCGAAGTACTTGAATACACAGCGGCGCCTGTATTTATGGACGACAACGCCAAATGCCGTCACCAATGGCTCATAGAGTTCTCACGCCCGCCAAAGGACATAGACACTTTCGCAAGCATACTTGATCGTAAGCTGCAAGAGATTAACAGCGACTATGAAGCAAAACGCTACAAAGATATTACGCTACAACATCTTGAAATCATAACTGCCCGTAAAGACCTGTTTAACGATTGGCTGAAATCAAAAGGCAAACTCGGAGGCCAACACAAGGTACCACGCCTTAACAACAGTCGTGATATCATTGAACAAATGATTGTGATGAACAGTTTTAAAAAGGACTGATAATGAATATAAATTATAAAAATATAATTCAAGCGGCTCATCACATTCTACCGCTATTGCTAATTTTCATCATAATATCATGCGCAAAAATGGGGCAACCGGACGGCGGATGGTATGACGAAACGCCGCCTACCATTACTTACTGTTCACCAAAAGACAAAGCTACCGATGTTAAAACAAGGAAAATAAACATCGTATTCGATGAATATATACAAGTAGATAATCCCACAGAAAAGGTAGTTGTCTCACCCCCGCAACTTGAAACACCGGAAATAAAAGCCGCAGGCAAAAAAATCATAGTGGAGCTTAAAGACACTCTAAAAGCATCCACAACCTATACGGTTGACTTTTCCGATGCCATTAGCGATAATAATGAGGGGAACCCGTTGGGCAACTTTACATATACATTCTCCACTGGAAACCAAATAGATACACTTGAAGTTAGCGGACATGTAATAGATGCCAGCAACCTTGAACCAATCAAAGGAATACTCGTAGGACTATATTCCAACCTCTGTGATACGGCATTCACTTCTCTGCCTATGCTACGTGTATCAAGAACCGACAGTCGTGGCAAATTCGTAATACGCGGTATAGCACCGGGAAACTATAGGATTTATGCTCTTGATGATGCGGACGGGAACTACACATACAATCAGAAAAGTGAGCGTCTGGCCTTCTGTAATGACATCATAAAACCATCTGCAGGTCCCGCAATAAGGCAAGATACAATATGGAAAGACTCTTTACATATAGACTCAATTGTAAGAGTAGGATATACAAGATTTACACCTGACAACATATTGTTAAGGGCTTTCACGGCACCGCAAACGGACAGATATCTCATTAAAACCGACAGACAACAGTCTGATCACTTCTCCCTATATTTCAGTTATGGCAACGGAGACCTGCCAGAATTACGCGGGCTGAACTTCTCCATTGCAGATAACATCATAACAGAAGCATCTGAACGGGCTGACACCGTAACTTATTGGTTGCGTGACACGGCATTAGTCAATATGGATACATTGCGCGTTGAAGTAAGTTATCTCGGTACCGACACGACAGGAGTATTGTCACAACAAACAGACACCCTTGAAATTCTTGCCAAAGAGCCTTATGCAAAACGCTTGAAACGCCTTGCAAGAGAAAGGGAAGAATGGCAAAAGCAACAAGACAAGGCTAAAAAGCGTGGCAAGGAATACCAAACGGAAATGCCAATACCCCCGCTTGACATACGCTTTGATATTAAATCTGAGCCCGCACCTGACCAAAACATATTCATAACCATGCCGTCACCGCCTCTAAATGTGGATACGGCAAGAATACATCTTTATGCCAAACATGATACATTATGGTATAGAGCACCGTTTATGTTACAGAAAAAAGTTAGTTCCGGTCGCATTTACGAATTTATTGGCGAATGGAGACCTGGTATAGAATATAGTTTGGAAGTGGATACAATGGCATTTACCGACATTTACGGTAAGACTTCCGCCCCAGTTAAAAGGGGATTCAGAGTGAAAACAGACGATGCTTTTGCTACCATTCTATTTGATCTCTCTGATGTTGCAGACAGCACTATTGTCGTTCAACTGCTTGATAGCTCGGACAAAGTAGTAAAACAAACATCTGCAAACAAAGGAACAGCAGAGTTCTTCTATATACTGCCGGGTACATATTACGCACGTTTGTTCTATGATACCAATAATAACGGCATGTGGGATACTGGAGAATACAATTCACTTACGCAACCGGAAAAGACATGTTACTATCCTAACAAGATAGAATGTAAGGCCCTGAGAGACTATACAATATCATGGCATCCGGATGCACTGCCCGGAGAGCGTCAAAAACCAATGGCTATAACCAAGCAAAAGCCTGACGCTGAAAAAACAATTAAAAACCGTAATGCCGAAAGGGCAAAAAACAAGAAATGAAAAAGTATATTATAACAATCCTTCTGTGTACTATTGCTGTCTTTTCATCAGCACAATGCCGCATGAAAAACACTGCTTTTAAGGGCGGTGAGTTTCTTTCATACAACTTATATTATAATTGGCAGTTTGTATGGGTCAAAGCCGGTACCGCATCAATGTATATTGTAGATACACACTATAAAGGACAGCCCGCATACAGAGCAAGTCTTACGACAAGAGGTAATAAAAACGTAGACAATATGTTTATATTACGCGACACATTACTATGCTATTCCACCACCGATTTAGCCCCACTTTATTATCGCAAGGGAGCTCATGAGGGCAAGCGATATACTGTTGACGAAGTCTGGTATACCTATGACGGTGGGAAATGTAATATAAAACAACGTCGTCTGCACAAGAGTGGCAGGGTAGAAAACAGGAAAGTATCAAGAGAAGATTGCGTGTTTGATATGATGAACATCTTTCTTAGAGCACGCAGCTTTGCCACAACAGGCTGGAAAACGGGTCATACAATAAATTTCCCTATAGCCGACGGCAATGGAATCAATCCTGCGCGGTTGAAATTCAATGGCAGAAAAGTTGTCAAAGCCGATAATAATATAAAATACAAGTGCCTTGAACTGTCTTATGCAGAGAAAGAAGACGGGAAGTGGCGTGAAATAGCCCGATTTTATGTAACCGATGACAATAGTCATATACCTATTAGGCTCGACATGTTTCTAAAGTTTGGAGCCGCCAAAGCGTTCCTTACCAATATGAAGAAATAACATCGCTATCAAAATCAGAACATTGACAATGAAGAAACTATTTATAGAAACCTACGGTTGCCAAATGAACGTTGCCGACAGTGAGGTTGTTGCGTCCGTTATGAAAATGGCCGGCTATGAGACATGTGAAGATATAAATGTTGCAGACGCCGTGTTTTTAAATACTTGCAGCGTCAGAGACAATGCCGAACAAAAAATAATCAACCGTCTTGATACCCTAAATGCGATGCGTCAAAAAGGTCGCAAATTTATCATAGGAGTATTGGGCTGCATGGCCGAACGCGTAAAAGAAGATCTTTTGCAGCATCATCATGCTGACCTTGTAGCCGGTCCCGATGCCTATCTGTCACTCCCCGACCTCATGGCACAGGCTGAAGCAGGATTTAAAGCTATAAATATCGACCTTTCCACCACTGAAACCTACCGCGATATAGTACCACAAAGAATCTGCGGGACACATATCGGAGGATATGTAAGCATCATGCGCGGTTGCAACAACTTCTGCCACTACTGTATAGTGCCTTATACTCGCGGGCGTGAACGCAGCCGCGATGTTGAAAGTATATTACGTGAGGTTAAGGATTTGCATGACAGAGGTTACCGTGAAGTCACTCTTCTCGGACAAAACGTCAATAGTTACAGTGCGATACAGCAGGATAATGGTGGCAACCCTATACTTTTCCCCACATTGTTGCGCCTTGTTGCCGAGTCTGTACCTGATATGCGTGTGCGTTTCACTACAAGTCATCCCAAAGATATGAGTGATGACACTCTTAAAGTCATTGCCGAGATGCCGAATATATGCCATCACATACATCTTCCGGTGCAAAGTGGCTCTAACCGTATATTGAAACTGATGAACAGAAAGTATACACGCGAGTGGTATCTTTCGCGTGTAGATGCAATAAGAAAGATTATTCCGGATTGCGCAATAAGCACAGACATATTTGTAGGCTATCACAGCGAGACCGAAGAAGACCACCGTTTGTCTCTGTCGTTAATGGAAGAGGTAGGCTATGACTCTGCTTTCATGTTCAAATACAGTGAACGTCCCGGCACTTACGCTTCCCGGCACTTGCCGGATGACGTGCCTGAGGATGTCAAACTTGCCCGTCTTGCTGAAATGATAGAGTTACAGACACGCTTGTCAGCAAAATCAAATGCTGCGGATATAGGCAAGACATTTGAAGTGTTGATAGAGGGTTATAGCAAACGTAGTCGTGAGCAGTTGTGCGGACGTACCGGACAGAATAAAATGGTCGTTTTTGACAAGGGTTCTTGCCGTATCGGGCAGACTGTTAAAGTAAGGATAACCGACAGTTCCAGCGCAACGCTGAAAGGAGAAACCATATAAGCAGGTGTCATATCTGTAAAAACAAATCTCTATATATGGCAACGGACAAGCTGATGTTGCCTGTTCTTATTCGCGTGTCACGTTTCTTTTTAGCAGCCACAGCGAAACGGCGGTGCTTACTGATATCATAAGAAGTCCTGTCACCCAATAAAACCAGCCTTTACTTACAAACGTGATGATGCAGACAATTGCTCCAAGAGGCAATTGCAGCAAACTATATGATATGGAACGATGTGATAACGTGAAGCCATATCGTACATGGGCATAAATATAAATCATTATAAAATCGAACACGTGTGCGGCAAGGAGTGCAAAACCTGCTCCTGTCAGTCCCCATAAACTATAACCGACCATCGTAAACAACGCATAGGCAAGTGCATACATGGTCTCAAGTATCAGGAAAGCACTTGAATGTCCTTTTGCAAGTGTCATATATGCAACAGGCAACTTTATCGCATTGAAATACATAGCCGTGATTGCTATCTGCGCCATAGGCACAATGGCACTGAAAACATTACTATACAGCAGTGGTACAAGTAGTGGCAAGAAGACCATCATCATGGCTAACAGAGGCGAAATAATCAAAACCGAGACTTCTATCTGCCTGTTTGCCGTGAGGACAAAAGCGTTCTTGTCATGATTTACTGCCGACAATCTGGGGAAATAGTCTGTTTCCATCGCGGTAAAAACAAGCCCGGAATAAGTCACAGTCAGTATATATGCCGCATTGTAAAGACCTACTACATCGGTATTTGCCGTCATGTTGAGGAATGCCCTTACCGCCATTTCTGCACCTGTTCCTGCCACTCCCGCCAACAAAAACGCCATGCCAAGCCTTATCATTGCGCCTCCTTCTGCCATGTTGTGCCATGTTCCTGACAGGCGCAGAGGATAAAGACGCAGACTCTTCGACAAGGTCATGACAAGTTGAAAGCCATTAAAAACCAACATAACAGCCACGATACCTCTTACGCCGTAGATATAATAAACAGGTATCGATATCAATACCGAAGCCAAAGCACCAGCCGTCTGTATTACAGCAAGCGTCTTCAGCCGGCGCAAAGCCTTCAGTATGGCGGTCTCTCCGCCACAAACGGTCAGCATGCCGACTACGGGAGAAAGCATTATGATGTCTGTTGTATGGTCGCTACCATTAAAGACATATCGGCACAACAGCGGTCCTATGATTGCGCAGACCATTGTTCCGAGCACGGCAGCAAGCATTATCCATGCCCTTACTATACCTATATATCTTTGTAACTCCCTGCTATCGCCTTGTGCCGATATTTCCGAGAGATGCCTGACAGCGCTGAACGATATGCCAAAGTTCGTGGCTTGTGATATCAACATTGTTATAGTAGAAAACAACGATGACAGTCCCATGCCGAAAGGACCTATCAGCAGCGCGGTAAACTTATTGCGTACAACAGTAGCCAGAATGTTCAGCATCTGCACACCGCCGAACACTCCGGTGTATTTAATTATATGGGCATAAGAACCGCTGCCTTTTAATAGGAATGACATAATTAATTAACGGCGTTTGTTACCGATTATTATACATTTTTTGACTGTTGAACGATATGCGAGGGAACATTTTTGAGGTAGCAAATACATGAGAACGCATGAAAAGACCTTCACTGTAACGGCTCATGTCCTCTTATCGGTCTGTGGAAGATTGGTGTTTGCGATTTATAACTATGTTGTTTACAAGTCGTAACTATGCTGTTTAGGAATGCCAACTATGCTGTTTACGAGTCGTAAACAGCATAGTAATATGCTTTAACTATAATATCGGTTATTCGTGAAAATTATCTCCCCTATATGAGACCATTATTTCTTCCGTATGATAGTCAGACCGTCCCTGATAGGCAACATCACCTTTTCAACTCTATTGTCTGCCGCTACCATGTCGTTAAAGGCTGCAATGCCAGCCGTCTGACGGTCTGCCGGAGCTGCCTCCGTAAGTACATGCCCGTCCCAAAGAGTATTGTCGGCTAAGATATAACCGCCTTTCCGCACTATGCTAAGTGCCATTTCATAAGCTTCGATATACGTGCGCTTGTCGCCATCTATAAAGACCATGTCAAACGTTATGCCCAAACGCGGGGCCTCTGTAATGGCATCCCCTATTATAAAACGTATCTTGTCTGCCACCGACGAGCCTTCTATCCACTTGCGGGTAAAGTCTTCAATCTCGTCATTTATCTCATACGTGAACAATAAACCATCATCCTGCAATCCCTCAGCCATGCATATAGCACTGTAACCGCTGAACGTGCCGATCTCAAGTATGTACTTCGGACGCACCATTGTTACAAGCATCTTGAGCAAACGACCCTGAAGCCTGCCGCTCGCCATGCGTCCCCGCAACAAATGGACATTGGTTGCGCGCCACAAACGATACAGATAGTCACCCTCAGAATCAGTGTGAGCAAGTATGTAACTGTCGGTGTTCATAAACAAACATCAGTTTTCGCCGTGTAAAAGAGCCTCAACGGCAAGACGGTATGAGTCCAAGCCGAAGCCGCAGATGACACCCCGACATGCACACGATATCATTGACGTGTGACGGAAAGCCTCGCGACGATGAACATTGCTGATATGAACCTCTATAACCGGCGCTTTCAGCGAGCGTATGCAGTCTTGCAAGGCTATGCTCGTATGTGTATAGGCACCCGCATTAAGTATTATACCATCGCAAACAAAGCCTTCTTGCTGCATCTTGTCTATCAGTAAGCCCTCGACATTACTCTGGTAATAATCTATTTCTATGTCACTGTATGCCGAGCGCAACGTCTCAAGATAGGCGTCAAAGCCCATGTTTCCATACACGGAAGGCTCTCTCGTTCCAAGCAAATTAAGATTTGGACCGTTGACAATGAGTATCTTCATAATTGTACGATATATTATTTTAAAAACTATTTTGTAACTTTGCAACCACAGAAAGCCGCAAAAGACATCTGCAAATGTAATAAAAACGATGGAAATGCCAAACAAATCATCCGACAATGTACGCAAGGCCTTCATAAGATACATGAGACTTGAACGCAACTTATCTGCCAATACAATAGAGGCATATATGCGTGATACAGATCGTCTTGCCGTATTTCTTGCCGGGCAAGGACTATCTTTGACACAAGCCACGACCAAGCATCTGCAGGCTTTCTCCGCATCTCTGTATGACATAGGCATAGGAACAACAACCCATTGCCGCATATTGAGCGGCGTAAGGGCAATGTACAAATTTCTTGTTCTTGACGGATACATAGACAATGACCCTGCCGAGCTGCTCGAATCTCCACGACCGGGAGACCGTCTTCCGCAAGTTCTCACCACCGAAGAAGTAGACCGGCTGGAAGCGGCGATAGATTTAAGCAAGTGGGAAGGCCAACGTAACAGGGCTATAATCGAGGTTCTTTTCAGTTGCGGACTGCGTGTCAGCGAACTCGTAACATTACATTTGTCAGATCTATACCTTGAAGACGGCTATATAAGAGTATTGGGAAAAGGCAGCAAAGAACGCCTTGTGCCCATATCAGAATGTGCCATTGAGCAGCTCCGCCTGTGGTTTGAAGACCGCGAACGAATGGATATAAAACCCGGAGAAGAGGACTTTGTGTTCCTTAATCGTCGTGGCAGGCACCTCACACGTACAA
>JBJFGK010000093.1:0-13544 GCA_051892655.1 Prevotella sp.
CAGTAAAGTCTTTTATTGCAGATGCTTATTATTTCTTGAACGGGAACCGTTTTTCCTATGCAGCAGCATATGATCAGTCGGTGTATCAGATAAAGTCGGCAGGGTCATTGTTCGTAGGTGTGATGTGGTATAATACTACTATTGATTATGCCAACGACCTTAACGCCCCTTACATTCACATGATGAACGACATAGGACGTATGAAATTGTGGCAGGGAAGCGTAGGCTGCGGATATGCCTATAACTATGTGCCTTCAAGGGGTTGGCTGATAAGCGGCATGCTAATGCCCATGCTGACTTTCTTGAACAAATCGAAGACTTATATATACGGATATGAAGACGATCATCTTGTATATGAAAGCTCCCGAAAAGAGTGGCGGGGCATTGATTACAACATAGACGGAAGGTTGTCGGTAAGCCGCAACTGGAACGACTTTTTTGTAAATGTTTACGGACAACTCAATCATTTCTATTATCGTCAGGGGAACACCAGCGGTCAGACTTTCGATTGGTTCGTGAATTTCTCTTTTGGAACAAGGTTCTAAACCTGCCCCTTGCCGACTGTCCGACAGACAAACGGCTGTTCATAACCATGCCGCTAACGACCCATAACCATACTCTTTGCATATCGTAAACATGCTCTTTGCATGCCGTAAGCATATAGTTCCCGAATGAATCGCTTCGTCAGGACAAAATAAATAAGTGGGGATGAGGCAAACCGTTTGCCTGCATCTCCACCCGTAGTTAGCCCCTACCGGTCATGTGTCGGTGCTATGAACGATTGGGATTAAAATTATTATGAGGTATTACTTATAGTGCCTTTTTCAGGGCTTCTGCCATTTCAGCATATTCTTCATCGCTGAGATAGACCTTCTTCGGGTTCATCTGGAACACACCGCCGAAGTCGGGACCACCTTCATATTTGGGTATCAGGTGGAAATGCAGGTGTGACAGCGTGTCGGAATAGGCTCCGTAGTTTATCTTTGCAGGGTTGAAGACTTTCTGCATGGCACGTGTCACTCTTGCAACGTCTGCCATGAAAGCGTTACGCTCTTCGTCGCTCAGCAGGTTTAGGTCGTCAACGTGGTCTTTGTAAGCCACGAGGCAACGTCCGTGATATGTCTGTTCCTTGAATATGAACATGCGTGACACGCTGAGTTGTGCAACTTCTATCATCAGGCTGTGTAATGTCTCGTTGTTTTGGCAATAGAGACAGTTTTTAGGATCACTGTTCATTTTTTTGAATTTGTTTTTTGATTGTTGTTAATGTCGGTTACAAATGTAGCAATAATTGCTGATTTTGCAATGGCTTGCACTCATTTTTGTCTTGTCGAGGTAAAAATAAACTTTCCGGAATTGACATCAAAGAGTCCTGTATCAAGCAGTCGGATGTTTGGAATTACGGGCAGGGCGAGGAAAGAGAGCGTTGTAAACGGGTCAATGCCCTTGTTCACGCCGAGCATGTGGGCTTTCGTTTCCATGTCGGCAATGGCGTCTTCGGCTTGTTTTACGCTGGCGGGTGACATGAGTCCGCCGAAAGGCAGTGCAAACTCTCCCGTTACGTGTCCACCGGAGGCTATGACATATCCTCCGCCAATCTCTTTAAGACGGTTGCATGCCACTGCCATGTCTGTGGTGTTGTCTCCGGCGCATATTACATTGTGTGAATCGTGTGACACACTCGTAGCGACGGCACCGCCCTTAATGCCGTAGCCTATGACCGGACATACGGCTATGTTCCCGTTTTTGCCATATCTTTCGATTGTGGCAAGCATGTTAAGACCTTTCCACTCGTCTTTACCGAGCTGTTTCTTTTCGGTCAGCAACTGTCCTTCAACTATGTTTATAGCCACTGTCTTTGCCGAGTCGCAGAGGTTGAAATCGTCGGGTGTGAGGTCACGGAACTTCACGGTGTTGTCAAACTGCCTGTCGGCAGCGGCAGAAACGCCATTGTCAGGTTTGTCCTTGATTATTTCTCCGTCTTTTATGACACACGAAATCTGCTTGCATGAGTCGTCGGTAATGACAATGTCAGCCACATAGTCTTCCCTTATGTTGCCACGCTGCTTCAGGTTATAGTATTTGCACGGGTTGTAAGAAGCCATGCGTGCCACCTCGCCCCATGTGAAACCTTCTGCCAACGCCATGCGTACAATGTGTGAGATGTGTCCCTCTTTGTCTATGCTGGCAAGATGCTTGTCGTCGGTACAGAAACTGAACTTTGAAATGTCGAGGTTGTTTTTCTTTACACAGCCGAGAATTGTCTTTGCGTTGCGTGCCGCGCTGCCCTCACGTATATATATGTTCATGCCTCTATTGTAACGTTTCAGCACGCCTTCTTCGTCATAGCATTCATGGTCGTTGCTTATGCCGTGCTTGATGTAGGCATCCAAGAGGCTGTCAGCCATGCCGGCAGTATGGCCGTCTATGGTCTTTTCTTTGAACAGATTGAGCTTTGCCATCATGGAAGGCTCGTCAGCCACGACGTCATAGAAGGACATTACCTCTCCAAGACCAACAATCTCGGGCAAGTCTGCGAACTCTTTCATCTGTTCGGCGGTGAAGTTGCCCGCACCGTTGGTGTCGTAGGGCGTTGCCGGCACGCAAGAGGGGACAACGGTGTATATTGTCAGGCGTGCCTTGCGTGTCTCTTCAAGAAAGCGTCTCAGACCTTCGGCACCTGCAACGTTCACTATCTCGTGCGGGTCTGCGATGACTGTTGTTGTGCCGTGAGGGAGTACCGCCTCTCCAAAGGTTTCCGGAAGCACCATAGACGACTCGATATGTACGTGGGAGTCAACGAATCCGGCAGTGACAATGCTTGACGAACAGTCGATAGTGGTATCAGCCTTTTCACTTGCATTGTCGGCGTTGCCGATGAAGGCTATGCGTCCGTCCTTAATCAACACGTCGGCTTTTGTCATCTTGCCTGTTTCGCTGTCAATGATATTGCCGTTCTTGAGCAATATGCTCTGTCTTGTCTCTTCTGATGTGCCGCATCCGGCAAGGACAAATGCCAGCACGGCATAGAAAATGATGCGTATTGTTCTCATGATATTAAAAGTTTAAGGTTAGTGTTTAAAAGATATATTTGCAAGCAAATATAAATAAAAATTTTCATCGCAAATAGTTTTCAGAAAAAAGTTTCAATGTATTTGTTCTTTTAAGATGTTTTTTCTGTGAAAATATGCAAAATAATATGTGTCATTTTGGTTAATAAAACAAAATTATCGGCTATATACAAAGGCTTGAACTTGCCGTTTTTTATTATATTTGTCTTGTCAAAATAACCTTTAAAATATTATCAGACATGTCAAAAACCATTGAACTACAACTTGAAAAAAGCCGTAAACTTATTGCCGGTTTGAGAAAAAATCTGTCGTTGTTAGCAGACAAAGGAATAACAGAAGACATGCTTCAAGGCATGGAGTCGGATATTCAGAGTGTGGAAACCCAAAACAGCGAATGTGATGCTGCAAGGGCGGCACTGTCAGAGAGAGTGAGAACCATGAACAACAAGTTTAACGAACTGAAGGAAACTTATTTCAGCACAAAGAGAATAATAAAGAACAACTATCCTCAAGAAGAGTGGTACCGCTACGGCGTTGATGACAAAAGATGACAGGACCGCACGTCTAAGGTCTGATGTCAGGCAACCCCGATAGTTAGACATAATAAATGCCAAGCCTCATTATTAATATTGTGTAGGCTTGGCATTATTCTATTTGTTCAAAGATGCTGCATTGGCATCAGCGTGTTATTCTGAACCAGTCGGCTTCTACCCAGCCTCTGTTGGTTTTTCCCGCAGGTTCGATGGCGGCAAGACCCACCTTCGCACCTATCCACTTGCCTTCCTTCATTTTGAAGTCACCGTCAACGGCGGTGTATTTCTTGCCGTTGAGGCTGTAGGAGAACTGACATTTGCCGTCGGCAATGCTTACACGAAGATAGATATCCTCATGTATGGCGGGCTGATAGTCTATCTTGTCTTTCTCGGTAGGCTTCAATGTGGCTATTGTCTTTACCGCTTCGGGCGTGCCTTTATCGGCAGACTTGCACGTAACGAGCTGCAAGAGGAACTCGTCCTTGACCCTTTTGAGCATCAGGGCGAAATAGTCGTGTCCCATGACAATGAGTCCGCCCATCTGGTTCTGGTCTTTTGATGTGAAGCGTATCTTTGTCGTTGCCGTAAAATTGTCTGCCGGAGTCTTTTGAAGCAGCAGGTTAGGCACTTCCCACATGTTTTTGAACTCGCTGCTTACCTTGTGTGTGTAGAGGCGGAAGGTGCCGAAAGCCGTCGGCATACCGAACTTCTGGTCGTAGTTTGCATGCCACTGCCATTGCAGACCGAGTTTCGGACTGTTGAACTCGTCGCTTTCAGCCGGATTGACAACAGGTGTGTTGCCTTTAGTGCGCGGTTTGCGGTATGTCGTTACCGGCTCTCCGCAGTATCCTTTTGCCGGAACTTTGCCCATAACAGGCCAGTTGTCTTTCCATGTGACGGGTTGCAGATGTACCACACGTCCGTAACACTCTTTGTCTTGGAAGTGGATAAACCAGTCTTCTCCCATAGCTGTGTGTACCCATGCGCCCTGATGGGGCCCGTTGATGTCGCTCTTGCCTTGATCGAGAACCTTCATTGACTCGTAGGGACCGTATGGACTCTTTGAACGCATAGCCAACTGGAATCCCGTAGGAACACCACCCGCAGGACACATTATCCAGTACCAGCCGTCGCGTTTGTAGAATTTTGGTCCCTCGCAGGTGCGGTTTTCAGTACCGTTGCCGTCGAAAACGATTACCGGATTGCCTATTGCTTTGAGCCCTTGCCTGTCAAGCTCTCTTACGGTAAGCACCGATGCAAAGCGTGAACGGCTGTTTGCCCAACCGTTTACAAGGTAGCAGCGTCCGTCGTCATCCCATAAAGGAGTGGTGTCTATTAAGCCTTTGCCCTCTATCACGCAGACAGGGTCGCTCCATTTGCCGGCAGGATCGGTCGCCGTGACACAGAACACACCATAATCAGGGTCTCCCCAATATATGTAAAACTTTCCTTCGTGGTAGCGTATGCTCGGTGCCCATACGCCGTTACCGTGAGAAGGCTTGTCAAACTCTTCATGCGGAGTAAGCTCGGTAAGGGCATGGCCGATTATTTCCCAATTGACAAGGTCTTTTGAGTGTAGTATCGGCAGGCCGGGAATACAGTTGAAAGAACTTGCCGTCATGTAGTAATCATCGCCGACAACACACACATCAGGGTCGCTGTAGTCAGCATTTATCACAGGGTTGGTGTAAGTTCCGTCGCCGTTGTCCGGACACCATACCTCCGATTTGTACTGTGCTGCCGCTATTATCGGCAGAAACAAGAAAGATAACAAGATACTTTTTCTCATGGTTGTTGGTTTAATGTTAATTGTTTTTCAGTTGTATGTTACATTTAATTATATGATAAAAATCAGATTACCTTTGCGTAGATGTTTCCTATATAGTCAATTTTCAGGCGGTAGTTGACATCATGGACAATATGCATCATCATATCTACGTCATGGTTCTTGTCGTACAGCGCGTTGGCAAGATGCCCCATAGTGTTTCTGAGATTGACTTCTACGCATGGATGCAGCAGATAGCCGTTGCCGTTGTCTTTCGCCACTATCATCATATCTACACCGAAAGGACCGGTATATATGCCTTTTAGCATATCCTGCATCCGTGTTGTGAGCCGTTGTCGTGTGATGTCGAGAAGTTCAAGGTCGATATATTTGCCTAAAATCTTGTTCTTCACATCTTCAGAAGCGATGAGATTGCCATGATAATTGCATTTCTCCGTATCGAAAACGGACAGCCCGCTATATGTTATATTGCCGTTTGTGTCTGCAAAAAACTCCATCGCAAAGTCCTTGACCTTATTGTAGCAGGGTTCTACGCTTATGCCGCCTTGATTTCTGATGATGTTGGATATCCAACATTGCATAGGCTTCATGATGTTGTCATGACTTATATATCTGATACCTCTGCCGCTACTGCTCCAAG
The DNA here is from genome assembly GCA_051892655.1 of Prevotella sp. Taxonomy (GTDB): domain Bacteria; phylum Bacteroidota; class Bacteroidia; order Bacteroidales; family Bacteroidaceae; genus Prevotella. The sequence continues at coordinate 6,031 of JBJFGK010000093.1, forward strand.
GAGTCTTTATTACAACGTTTTTGTAACGTTCAATGTAGTTCAATACAGTCTGTATTTCATTCGTGAAATGGCTCTTGCCACACGTCGTGTCTTCAATTCCGTCACGCAGATAAGGAAGTAAATGTTCGGTTTGTCTTCTGCTTGATAAGTCTTTTATTTTCAGCAGCTTTTCATTGTCGGGAAGAAGTGACTGTTTAACGCCCGACGAGAGAAGCCTGTGCCTTATGTTTATGTCCCAGCCCCATGGCTTGATTTCCGAAAACGGGATGTTACGTATGTCGTTTTGCGTAAGAAAGAGAATGTCGTTGCACTTGCGTCTCATCTGTTTCAAGGCTTTAATGGCATAAGGAATGTCATCTACCAAAACAGCGTCGCCATCGGCAGCCCACAGAGCCGGCAAAAAGCCGAGATTTGTACGCAACTCCTGTATGGTGTGGGGTAGGGTAAACTCTGCTTTGTCTATGGCTAACGCCATGTCATGTTCCGGATTGAAAATATGTAATATCACGTCGTATTCCGATTGGTTTGTAATATTGATGGTGCAATAAATATGTGAGAGCAGCTTGCAGACCATCTGTCGTAAGGGCAATTATGAGCGTTTTTTCGCTGTAATTGCGACTCTTGTTCCTTGCAGACTAAATCTGTGTGCAAAAATAACAAAAAAATTGAGTTTTTGTAATGTATGCCTTGCAAATAAAGAATAAAATGTTAACTTTGCATCTTGAAATATTGAAAAACAAATGGAGGCTTTCTTTCGTACTCACACCTATCTACTTGAACATACCAATGCACCCGTCAGGCGTTTGCTTATGGACGAAGTGGATTGGAATGACAGGATGATAGGTATAAAAGGAACTCGAGGCGTTGGCAAAACAACATTCCTGCTTCAGTATGCGAAAGAGAATTTTGACCCCAAAGACAGACAGTGCCTCTATGTCAATATGAACAATTTCTATTTTCAAGGTAGAGGAATAGCTGATTTTGCGGGTGAGTTCTATAAAAACGGAGGGAAAGTGCTTCTTATTGACCAAGTATTCAAAGAGCAGAACTGGAGCACAGAGCTACGCAGATGCTATGATCGCTATCCCGAATTGAAGATTGTCTTTACCGGCAGCAGCGTGATGAGGCTGAAAGAAGAAAATCCCGAACTTAGCGGAATAGTGAAGAGCTATAATCTGAGAGGCTTTTCTTTTAGAGAATTTATCAATCTCATGACAGGAAAGACATTCAGAGCCTATACTTTGGATGAGATTTTGGCAGACCATGAACACATAATACGCAAAATACTTTCGGAAGTATCGCCGAGCAGATATTTTCAAGACTATCTGCATCATGGCTTTTATCCGTTCTTTCTCGAGCATCGGAATTTCTCGGAAAATCTGCTCAAGACCATGAACATGATGACCGAAGTCGACATATTGTTCATAAAGCAAATAGAACTGAAGTATCTGACGAAGATAAAGAAGCTGTTCTATCTCTTGGCTTTAGACGGTCCGAAGGCACCGAACATAAGTAAACTGGCTCATGAAATAAACACCAGCAGAGCTACGGTGATGAATTATATAAAATATCTTGCCGATGCAAGGTTGATAAACATTATCTATCCGGTAGGGCAGAGATACCCCAAGAAACCCAGCAAGATAATGATGCACAATTCAAATCTGCTGTATGCCATATATCCCATTAGGGTAGAGGTGCAGGATAAAATGGAGACGTTTTTCGTAAATTCCATGTGGAAAGACCACAAAGTAAATCAAAGCGGCAAAGACCGCTGCTTCATAGTGGATGGTAGCAGGAAGTTCAGAATATGCGATGCCACAAGTAAAAATAAGATACGCATGACTCCGGACACCTATTATGTAAGATATAATACGGAAGTAGGATACGGCAACCAGATACCGCTATGGCTTCTTGGTTTCCTGTATTAAAGAAATAAAGGTTAAGTGGAACAATTGTTATAATTCAATCAGTTAAAACAAACACATAATACTAACATTTAATAATTTTATTAAAATGGCTAAAGAAAAAAGATTTATCACTTGTGATGGTAATGAGGCTGCTGCTCATGTGAGCTATATGTTCAGTGAGGTTGCTGCCATTTATCCTATCACTCCGTCATCTCCAATGGCGGAACACGTAGATGATTGGGCTGCACGTGGTCGTAAGAACCTTTGGGGGCAGACAGTATCTGTTCAGGAAATGCAGTCTGAGGGTGGTGCTGCCGGTGCATTGCACGGTTCATTGCAGGCAGGTGCCTTGACAACAACGTTTACTGCATCTCAGGGTCTGTTGTTGATGATTCCTAATATGTACAAGATTGCAGGTGAGTTGCTCCCTTGCGTGTTTGATGTTTCAGCACGTACATTGGCTTCTCACTCTCTTTGTATCTTTGGTGATCATCAAGATGTAATGGCATGTCGCCAGACTGGTTTCGCAATGTTCTGTTCAGGTTCAGTACAGGAGGTTATGGACCTTACTGCTGTTCCTCACCTCGCAACATTGAAGACAGGTGTGCCTTTCGTTAATTTCTTCGATGGCTTCCGTACATCTCACGAGTATCATAAGATTGAGGTTATGGAGCAGGAGGATGTTGCAAAATTGGTAGATCCGGCAGACGTAAAACGTTTCCGTGACCGCGCTCTTACACCGGAGCGTCCGCAGACACGCGGTACGGCAGAGAATCCTGAGACATTCTTCACACACCGTGAGGCTTGTAACACTGCTTATGATTCAGTACCTGAGGTAGTAGAGAACTATCTCGCTGAAATATCAAAGATAACAGGACGTGAGTATCACCTCTTCGACTACTACGGAGCAGAAGACGCAGAGCGTATTATTATCTTGATGGGTTCAGCTACAGAGGCTGCACGCGAGGCTATCGACTACCTTACATCACAGGGAGAGAAAGTCGGAATGGTAGCAGTTCACTTGTATCGTCCTTTCTCTGTTAAACATCTTATCGCTGCTGTTCCTAAGACAGTAAAGCGTATAGCTGTGCTTGACCGTACAAAAGAGCCGGGAGCAGAAGGCGAACCTCTGTATCTTGACGTTAAGAGCGCATTCTACGATGTTGAAAACAAGCCTCTCATTGTAGGCGGACGCTATGGTCTGGGTTCAAGTGACACAACTCCGGCTAAGATTATAGCTGTTTATAACAATCTTGCATTGCCTGAGCCAAAGAATCACTTCACAGTAGGTATCGTTGATGACGTAACATTCACCAGCCTTCCTGAAGTTGAGGAAATCGCATTGGGCGGTAAGGGCATGTTCCAGGCTAAGTTCTTCGGTCTTGGTGCTGACGGTACAGTAGGTGCAAATAAGAACTCTGTGAAGATTATCGGTGATAACACAGACAAATATTGTCAAGCATACTTCTCTTATGACTCTAAGAAGTCAGGTGGTTTCACTTGTTCACACCTTCGCTTTGGTGATACACCTATCCGTTCTACCTATTTGGTAACAACACCTAACTTCGTTGCATGTCACGTTCAGGCTTATCTGAACATGTACGATGTTACACGTGGTCTGCAGACCAACGGTACATTCTTGCTTAACACTATCTTTGACGGTGAGGAACTCGTAAACTTCATGCCGAATAAAGTTAAGCGTTATTTCGCCCAGAACAACATTACCGTTTACTATATCAACGCTACGAAGATAGCACAGGAGATTGGTCTTGGCAACCGTACAAATACAATCCTTCAGAGTGCATTCTTCCGTATCACAGGCGTTATTCCTGTAGATCTCGCTGTTGAGCAGATGAAGAAGTTCATCGTTAAGTCTTATGGCAAGAAGGGTCAGGACGTTGTTGACAAGAACTATGCAGCAGTTGACCGTGGCGGTGAATACAAGCAATTGGCAGTAGATCCGGCATGGGCAAACCTCGCTGATGACGCAGTTGTTGAGGATGATGCTCCGGCATTCGTTAAGGAACTTGTTCGTCCTATCAATGCACAGGCAGGTGACTTGTTGAAAGTTTCTGACTTCGTTAAGCATGATACAGTGGACGGTTCTTGGCAGAACGGTACGGCAGCTTATGAAAAGCGTGGTGTTGAAGCCTTTGTTCCGGCATGGAACGCTGAAAATTGTATTCAGTGTAACAAGTGTGCATTCGTTTGTCCTCACGCAGCTATACGTCCGTTTGTACTGACTGACGAAGAGCTTGCAGGCTTTGACTTCGAGACAATAACAATGAAGGCACCTAAGGCTATGGCAGGTATGCATTTCCGTATAGAACCTTCAGTGCTTGACTGTCTTGGTTGCGGTAACTGTGTTGACGTATGTCCGGGCAATCCTAAGACAGGAAAAGCTCTTGCAATGGTTCCGTTCAACCCGGATGCAGAAGAAATGAAGAAGGAAGCAGCTAACTGGGATAAGCTTGTTAAGGAAGTTAAGAGCAAGCAAGAACTTGTTGACATTAAGTCAAATGTCAAGAATTCACAGTTTGCACAGCCGTTATTCGAGTTCTCAGGAGCATGTTCAGGTTGTGGTGAAACTCCTTATGTGAAACTCATCTCACAACTCTTCGGTGATCGTGAAATGATTGCTAACGCTACAGGATGTTCTTCTATCTACTCAGCTTCTATACCTTCAACTCCTTATTGTACAAACGATAAGGGTCAAGGTCCTGCTTTTGACAACTCATTGTTTGAAGACTTCTGTGAGTTCGGTCTTGGTATGGCTCTTGGTAACAAGAAGATGAAGGAGCGCATTGTCATGCTTCTCAATCAGATGATAGAGAGTGACAAGGTTTCTGAAGAGTACAAAGAGGCAGCAAAAGAATGGATTGCCGCTAAGGATGACGCAGATGCTTCTAAGGTTGCAGCAGCTAAGCTGAAGCCGCTGATTGCAGAAAGTGCAGCTAAGGGTTGTCCTGTATGTCAGGAACTTCAGACTCTTGACCACTACCTCGTTAAGCGCAGCCAGTGGATTATCGGTGGTGACGGTGCTTCTTATGATATCGGTTACGGCGGTCTTGACCACGTAATAGCTTCAGGTGAGGATGTTAACGTCTTTGTAATAGATACGGAGGTTTATTCAAACACCGGCGGACAGGCTTCAAAGGCTACACCGCTCGGTGCTATCGCACAGTTTGCTGCTCAGGGTAAGCGCATACGCAAGAAGGATCTTGGTATGATAGCAACTACTTACGGTTATGTTTATGTAGCTCAGATAGCTATGGGTGCAGACCAGGCACAGTGTCTGAAAGCAATACGTGAGGCTGAGGCATATCCCGGACCGTCACTCGTTATCGCTTATGCTCCGTGTATCAACCACGGTCTTAAGGCTAAAGGCGGTATGGGTAAGAGCCAGGCAGAAGAGGCTAAGGCTGTTGAATGTGGTTACTGGCACTTGTGGCGTTATAATCCACAGTTGGCAGATGAAGGAAAGAACCCGTTCTCTCTTGACTCTAAAGAACCTGACTGGAGCAAGTTCCGTGACTTCCTGCTCGGTGAAGTACGTTACCTGTCTGTACAGAAGGCTTATCCTAATGAGGCAGACGAGCTCTTCGCTGAGGCTGAGCGCATGGCGAAGAAACGTTATCAGAGCTATGTTCGTCAGACAAAGATGGATTGGAGCGAAGAATAATATAAACAGTCTCTTAATAAAAATAGCACCTCAAACGGGGTGCTATTTTTTTCCCAAATCTGTCATTAGCGTTATTGTGATAACTGCTAATATTTTTGAACAGATGTTTTTTCGTTTTGAGGGCGCAATGGGGTTCCATTGTAACCGATAACCGGAAAGACAGATGACAAAAAGAAAGTACGTTTGCGCATAACAGTCTAATGACCGATTTGGGTTTATTATTATATTATTTACTTTATATAACGTGTGAGGATAATATTTATAATATGTAAAACCTATATTGCAATATTACTCGCGTTTTATGTTATTCTTATGAATATCCTGTATGACAAGTCCTGCCAATGTCATGCCGAATATCGCTGTGATATGTACGAGGCTTCCGTTGGCTTTTTTTGCGGAAGAGTAGGGCGATGTGGACACATCATTGTCAGTGTCATTTGTTGATAATACGCTGTTTACAGGCTTGTCGTATTCTTCTTGGTAAATGTCAGTGCCTTCGTTCGGAAGCAATTCGTCACTATATACACATTGGAATTTGTGCTTCGGGAACAGCTTGTTTTTCTTGAAATACTGTCGTAAAGCTCTTGCGAGCGGACATCCGCGAACGTTCCAGAACTCGCTTACCGCCACTTTTGCCGGGTCAAGTTTGAGAGCTGCTCCCATAGACGAAAAGAATGTCGCTTTTGTATTACATGCCAAGCGTATCAAAAGTGCTTTATTGGCAAGGCTGTCTATGGCATCTATGATATAGTCGTAGCTCTCAAGGTTGAAACTATCGGCAGTATCGGTGTTGAAAGTACGTTGTATGGCAGTTATGACTGTTGACGGACTGATTTCTTGCAGACGTGAAAGCAGTGCTTCAACCTTTGGTTTGCCAATGGTTTTTGTCGTTGCCGGAAGTTGTCTGTTTATATTGCTTACGCAGACACAGTCGGGGTCAACAATAGTAAGATGCCCGATGCCGGTTCTTACCAATGCTTCCGCACACCAGCTTCCCACACCTCCAACGCCGAAAAGAATGACATTGGCAGACTTGATTCGTTGCATTGAACTGTCGCCAAGCAACAGTCCCGTGCGGTTAAATATAGCGTTTTCTGAATACATGTATTATGTTTTTTATGTGTCAAACTTCGTTTTGATGGCGCAATGGGGTTCCATTGTAACCGATAAACGGAAAGACAGATGACAAAAAGAAAGTATGTTTGCGCATAACACTCTAATGACCGATTTGGGTTTAAGTGTTAGACAAAGATAATCACTTCTTTTATATTTCCTATAGCCTTGTTGACAAAATTCTTTGCCTTCGCACATTCTTTTGTTGAGATGTCTGTATTGGTCGCACCATTATTTTATGAAGATGTAGTAACTCTCTTTATTGTTATATACACACAAAAAATAAAGCGATGGCCTTCACAGGCAATCGCTCTATATCTTCAATAGGTATTAGTTTTTTAAGGTAAAAAGATTGTTTTCAGGATAACGACACAAATGTAACAACATTTTTTTAAACCTCCAAATAAATCTTTTCTTAATTTTAATCAATTTTTGTGTGTTCCCACACAATCCATTAATTTAATATAACTTAACAGAAAATCCATATAAAATTACCCTTTTTCGTTAATTTCTTATCATAAATCAAGCGAATAACCATTGCTATTGATTAACCTCAATTGTGTGTTTTGTTGTTTGTGTGATTGTTGTAATAACAATTCATCCCCGTCAACGTAATACAAAATAACGATAACTTGTAAAGCAGTATATATAAATAAATGTATTGTGTAATCAAACCCCTTTGGTACATAAAATTTCCATACTCGAATACATATTATTAAGGAGAGAAACATCCAATATGCAAAATAACTCATATATATGCCCATAAAACATATGAATTACGACATATTAGTAAAAAAATATTTTGTAACTTT
>JBJFGK010000094.1:0-3257 GCA_051892655.1 Prevotella sp.
GTCTTTAAATGGGAAAGCCATGTTCTGTGACTCGAAGAGCTTGATAAGCACGGCATGCTCTTCAGGCACTTTAAGGTTTTGCTGGCGCGAGAATCCTGACAGCGACCTTATAGTCAGTTCGTCTATGCTTCGGCGGCTGATGTGCTTCTCCTTGCGGGTGTTCTGACCGAAAAAGATGTATAGTACAATGCCGACAACAGGCACAAATATAAGCACCATGAGCCATGCCAGCGTCTTTGCGGGCTGGCGATTGTCCATCAGGACGGTTACAATGGTAACGAGAACAATGATGGCATAGACTGAATATAGCACCCAGTAAACAAACAGCATGTTGTCAGTAGTATATATTTCTAAGGTCACTAAGGTGACACGGTCATACTAAATGATGATTTCACTGCCAAGTTCTTTGGCTATGGCATTGCGTATTTCCTGCATTTCCTTGTATTCCGCCATTATCTGCATCATCTTGTCGCTGTCTCCTCCACATCGGGCAATGTCTTGCTGAAGTTGTCGGAGCTTGTTCTCCACATATTCCTTGCGGAAGTCGAGAATAAGGTGTATCACGGCATTGCGCAGACTGTCGGTATCGTGTCTTATCTGCATACTTTGGCTGAGGTGGAAACGATCTACCGCCATATCGGTGGCAATACGGCTGATGTCAATATCGGGATGATGTGTGAAGAAAGTTTCCGCCTTGAAGCCATTGTCTTCGCAATGTTCGATGGCCTCTTGCAATATGCGGTTGTAGAGATTGTTTTTCAGAAACAGGCCGTCGGCACCGAGATCATAGCTGATGTATTGTGCCACGTTAAGATTTACCTTGTCGCCGTCTTCGGTTTCAACGTCATTATAGATGATTTGCTCGCCGTATCTGACCACCATTTGCGTAATCATATATTCAATCCTTGACTCTGCATCGGGGGCGGCGGAAGGTTTGACGTCGCTTGGCGATATGGCGGCGGCAAGTCTTGACTCCTCACGTTTGCGGTCTTTGACGGCTTCTTCATGGTCTTCTCTGATGAAGCGGTTCATGGTATTGACAAGTGTAGCCTCGTCAATGCCGAGACGGTGAGAACAGTCGCTGATATATGTGGCGCGTGTTATCGAGTTTTGTATTACCGAAATGCTGCGCACAATGCTGCTGATGGCTTCGGAGCGTTTAATCGGGTCTGTGACACCGTCAAGCAGAAGAGACGTTTTAAACTCGATGAAGTCAGTCTGATGTTCGTTGATATACAGGCGGAAGTCTTCTGCCGTGTGCTTTCTTGAGAAGCTGTCGGGATCATCGCCGTCGGGCAACAGCAACACCTTGATGTTCATCCCCTCAGACAGCAGCATGTCAATGCCTCTCAAAGAAGCATGAATGCCGGCGGAGTCTCCGTCGTAAAGGACGGTTATGTTGTTGGTAAAGCGTCTTATAAGACGTATCTGTCCGGTTGTCAGTGATGTTCCCGATGAAGCCACCACGTTTTCTATGCCGCACTGGTGCATGGCGGTGACATCGATGTATCCCTCGACAAGATAACAACGGTCGTTTTTGGTGATAGCCTGCTTTGCTTGAAATATGCCGTAGAGCTCGTTGCTCTTGGAATAGATAAGCGATTCAGGTGAATTGACATATTTTGCCAGCTTCTTGTCGTTTGACAGAATGCGTCCGCCGAAAGCCACGACACGTCCTGTAACCGTATTGACGGGAAAAATGACACGTCCTGCATAGCGGTCCTGCAACTGTCCGTTATCCTTACGGTAACACAGTCCCGTATCTATGAGGAACTGCTCCTTAAATCCTTCGCTTAGAGCCTGTCTTGCCAAAGCGTCACGCTGTTGCAGCGCATATCCCAGACGGAACTTTGAGATGGTGTCGTCGCGGAACCCGCGTGACCGGAAATACTGCATTCCGATAGCCCTGCCTTCATCGCTGTCATGCAGATTGTTCTGGAAATATTTCAGCGCCCATTCGTTGAGTATAAACAGCGACTCGCGCTCGCTTTGTTCGCGGCGTTCATCATCGGTCAGTTCTTTCTCTTCAATCTCAATGTTATATTTGTGTGCGAGCCATCTAAGAGCTTCGGGATATGTCATCTGCTCATGTTCCATGATGAAACCGACGGGATTGCCGCCCTTGCCACATGAAAAACAATGGCAATATCCTTTTGCGGGAGACACGACAAACGACGGTGTCTTCTCGTCATGGAACGGACACAGACCTTTGTAATTGACGCCTGCTTTGCGCAGGGACACAAAGTCTGACACCACATCAACGATGTTGGCGGCGTCCATAATCCTGTCTATGGTGGCTTTGTCTATCATACGTTTATTGCCCCCAAAATTATGATTATTCGAGTAAATACCCAAAAAAATTAATAAACAATTTGCTAAAATCAATTATAATATGTTATTAATTAATGTCATGGCTTTGCCTGTATATGTATAATGGTTATCTTTGCCGGCAAAGGTTTGGATTCAATAACCCCAATTAACTATACGATTATGAGAAAAACTATTGCCGCTGTAGTTATGACAGGTGTTTTTGTCATATTTACGGCATGTAAGACAACTGAAACACAGAAGACAACCGGCAATATCGGTGGAGAGTGGACCATAAGCGAAATAGCAGGGAAGAAGATAGTGACCCCCGCAGATGCACAGGAAGCGTTTATGAACTTCGATGTCGTGAACAGGCAAGTCAATGCCTATACCGGATGTAACCGTTTTTTCGGTGCCGTAGAGCTTGATACTACACAGAAGACCGTGTCATTTGACAAAATGGGCGCCACGCGGATGATGTGTCCGGACATGACAACCGAGACCATGCTTTCTGAAACTCTGCCCAAAATATCACGTTACGGCTTTGATGACGAAGGGCATTTGTTGCTGATGGGTAAAGACGGCACAATCCTCGTGAAGCTGACCTCTGCACTCAAGAAATAGCGACAGGCAATGATTGGCCGCCATCGGCAAGAGGGCTGAAATGATTGATGAATGTTCATTTGCGAAATTATATAGAGTTGTAGCTTATAGTGATAAGCATCGTATTGACAACGATACGTTTGGATGGCGCAAAAGAGTGTAAAAACATTTATGATAATATTGATTTTTGTGCTTTTTCTTTGTTGACATTCAAAAAAAGCGTATTTTTGCAAATTGGAGAAACGTGTCAAGACGCGTTTCTATCTACAGAACATACAAATCATTTATCGTTATAGTATAATCTATGAAATTGAAAATCATCGTACTTGCCAAGCAAGTACCAGACA
>JBJFGK010000095.1:0-13418 GCA_051892655.1 Prevotella sp.
GTAATTATCCGCAACGCTGTTCGTTACGATGTAGTGGGCGCTCGTCTGTAATCATTTCGTAGCAGACAAGTGAAGAGGAGGCTGCCTTGCGGGCAGCCTCCTTTGTGTAATGCTTTATGGTTGGTTGTCTGCTTTTTTCATGCGGGAGGGGTACACAAAAAGAAAACTGCCCGATAACTATCGGGCAGTTCCTTTGCTTATGCAACAGACGATGCGAATTACATATCGTCGTGTGCGTGGAGCGATTGCACGTACTTTGCGTGTGCCATCTTTACGCGCTTCACCTCAGACGGCTTGTTGAATTGCTGACGACGACGCAACTCTTTGATGACGCCCGTCTTGTCGAACTTGCGTTTGAACTTCTTAATCGCGCGCTCAATGTTCTCGCCTTCCTTTACCGGTACAACAATCATCGCATACACCTCCTTTTCGATTACACTCTCCCGATTTACGGGACTCCGAGTGGGATAGCGTCATTTTTAAGTCTTCCGCTTGACCCTTGTTGTTACTAAATTTCGAGCGGGACAAAGCCCGCTCCTCCTGTACCCAGAGCCGGGGTCGAACCGGCACGGATTGCTCCACTGGTGTTTGAGACCAGCGCGTCTACCGATTCCGCCATCTGGGCTTTTATCTGCAAAAATGCCACATGCGCTGATTGCGGATGCAAAGATAGGACAAAAAACTGAAATGCCAAATATTTATTTGAAAAAACTTTAAAATAATTGGTATTAACGACTATTGTTTGTATCTTCGTAAACAGATATGGATAATAATAATGAATATTATGGAAAACACGAATAACTATTGTCTGATACTTGCAGGAGGTAAAGGGCGTAGATTGTGGCCTTGTAGTACGGAAGAGTGCCCAAAACAATTTCTTGACTTCTTTTCAACCGGTAAAACGCTGCTTCAGCAAACTTATGATCGTATGGCAGATTTCATACCTACATCAAATATATACATAAGTACTAATGAAACTTATGCTAATTTAGTAAGTGAGCAGTTGCCGGATTTACCTCTTTCAAACATTTTATCTGAACCGATACATCGAAACACGGCTCCGAGTGTAGCTTGGGCTACATACCGGTTGTTACATGTTAATGATGCCGCCCGTCTTGTAGTTGTGCCTTCCGATCAAACCGTATTTGATGAATCTACATTTGCGAAGAATATAATTACAGGACTTGATTTTGTTGGAAGTAATGATCGATTGTTAACGATGGTAGTTAAGCCAACAAGACCGGAGCCTGGCTATGGATATGTACAACTTGGGGATGCTACAGATACGGAAAATGTGTATACCGTAAAGTCTTTTACGGAGAAACCGGATAGGGAATTTGCCCGTATGTTCATGGAAAGCGGCGAGTTTTATTGGAATACGGGTCTGTTTTTAGCCAATGTGAAATATCTTAGGGAATGTTTGAAAAAGATATTCCCTCCGGTTTTAAGGCTTATTGACGAACCGGACGATAATAATTACAGCCTTCAACGCGAACTTGACTATGTGGCAGAGAAGTTCGCTTCATATCCTAATCTCTCGATTGATTATGGCATACTTGAGAAAAGCGATAATGTTTGTATGATGCGTTGTGGGTTTGGATGGGCTGATTTGGGCACTTGGCATTCCGCTTATGAGAGCTTAAGTCACGGCGATGATAATGTGGTAATTGGAGCCCGTACCATTATAGAGGATAGTCGCAATAATATTATAAAGCTACCTGACGATCATATCGGTATTATAAATGGTCTTGACGGTTTTATAGTGGCAGAGAAAGATAAGGTCTTGCTTATTTGTAAAAAGGAAGATTCGTCTGCTCTTATAAAGAAATATGCTAATGAAATTCAAGTAAGATATGGCGATGAGTTTATATAACAACGTCCTTTAATAATGACAAAAACAAATGGCGTAAGAACTTACAAAGTCTTACGCCATTTGTTTGTTTCTATTGTTTCTTTATTCTTGATTGATTGCCGTACGAATTTTCATCGCGATATCCTCAAACTCTTCACTCGTTAATTTAAGTTTTGGGTTTGAAAACAACATGTCTTTTTCGCTTTGCATAGGTATAAGATGAATGTGTGCATGGGCAACTTCAAGACCCAACACCGCCATTCCAACTTTTATACAAGGGAAAGCTTTCTTGATGCCGACAGCTACTTTCTTTGCAAATACAATCATTTCTGCAAGTTCTTCGTCGGTCATGTCAAACAAATAGTCAACTTCTCTGCGTGGAATAACAAGCGTATGTCCTTTGACAAGGGGATTTATGTCAAGGAAAGCGTAGAATTTATCGTTCTCAGCGCATGCATAACTTGGAATTTCTCCGGCAGCTATTTTAGAGAAAATGCCCATATCTTTAATGGTTATGTGGTTAAAAAAGGAATTTATTCTACTGTTATTTTGTCTATACGCAATTTTATCGTACCTCTTGGAATAGTGATTTCAACCTCTTCGCCAACCTTATGATTTAGAAGTCCTTGAGCTATTGGGGTTGTAATGGCAATTTTTCCTTCTCGAATGTTTGCTTCATTCTCGCTGACAATCGTATAGGTCATCTTTGCTTTATTTGCCATATTGGTCATTTCAACCTTTGACAATATTTGTACCGAGTCAGTGCTTAATCGTGAAGTATCAATGATTTTTGCTTCGGATATTGCCAATTTCAGCTTGTTTATTTTATCTTCAAGATGTGCTTGAGCTTCTTTTGCCGCATCGTATTCAGAGTTCTCACTCAGATCGCCCTTGTCGCGGGCTTCTGCAATAGCAGCAGAGGCCTTTGGCCTTTCAATGCTTTCAAGACGTTGTAGTTCGGCTATCATCTTGTCGTAGCCTTCTTGTGACATGTAAGACATAATAATTACTTTTTATTGTTATTAATTTTTGGAGCGACAAAACTAAAAATCCCGACATTTTTTTCAATGTCGGAATCTTTGGTTTTGCCTATCCTTATTGTATTTGTTGCTTTTCTTGGTTATTTATCCATGTGTGTGGAACAAAGCATTTAGTTGTCACTGACAAATTTATATACTATATGAAGTGCCTCACAATGGATTAACTGATGCAAAAGTAACAATAATAAGATGAAAAGCAAAATAAAAATGGCTTTTTGTGTGGTGATTTATTGATATTTATGTTGAATTTCATAATTTTGCAGAAATTTAAATATTGTCATCTTTATAATTATATCCGATGTTGTCTTCTCAAGAAAAAGAAACGATAATAGCATTAATGCATAGTCAAGTATTGCCCGCTTTGGGGTGTACTGAACCCATATCCGTAGCGTTGTGTGTGGCTAAAGCAAAAGAATTGTTGGGTTTTTTGCCGGAGAATATAAATGTTTTGTTGAGTGCTAACATATTAAAAAATGCTATGGGGGTTGGAATACCGGGTACGGGAATGATAGGTTTGCCTATTGCTGTTGCTCTTGGCGCCATTATCGGTCGTTCCGAACTTGGGCTTGAGGTTTTGAAAGGTTCTGATAAGACCGCTGTGGAGCGTGGTAAAAGATTTATTGCGGAAGACAGGATAAGCATTGGTTTGAAAGAGGATGCTGATGATAAGTTGTATATAAAGGTTTTATGCTATGGTGAAGGCCATGAATCAGAAGCTGTAATAAAAGCGTCCCATAATAATTTCGTTTATTTGCGTAGAGATAATGACATATTATTAAACATAAGTCATACAAGTTCAAATATTGATAATACACCTAAAGTAAATCTGACTTTGCGTAAGGTCTATGACTTTGCTACAGAAACGGACATTGAGGAATTACGTTTTATTCTTGAAGCAAAACGTATGAACGAAGAGGCTGCTGCCGATGGATTGCGCGAGAATTTTGGTCATCAGTTGGGAAAGACCATGTGCAGTCCTTTGGGTAAAGGTATTATGGGTGACAGTATTTTTTCAAAAATTCTCTCAATGACGAGTTGTGCTTGCGATGCACGTATGGCCGGTGCCATGATTCCTGTTATGAGCAATAGCGGGAGTGGCAATCAAGGTATTTGTACAACAATGCCCGTTGTGGTTTTTGCTGAAGAAAACCATAATACGGAAGAAGAAACAATTCGCGCTTTGATAATCAGCAATCTTACGGCGATATACATAAAACAATATTTGGGTTCATTGTCGGCTCTATGTGGTTGTGTTGTGGCAAGCACAGGTAGTAGTTGCGGCATTACTTATCTTATGGGTGGCAGTTATGAACAGATATCTTTTGCCGTTAAGAATATGATAGCCAACCTTACGGGAATGATATGTGATGGTGCAAAACCGAGCTGTGCTCTAAAACTAACGACAGGTGTCAGTACTGCGGTAATGAGTGCAATGCTTGCAATCCAGAATAAACACGTTACCTCTGCGGAAGGGATAATTGATGAAGATGTTGATCAAAGTATACGCAATCTAACGGAAATAGGTAGGCGTGGTATGGATGAGACCGACCGATATGTGCTTAATATAATGACAACTAAAAGAAATAGAAAATAGTTGAATTTTTTAATTGTAAAATAATAATATATACGATATGAAAAGACCAATTACAACGGTATTGTTTAACATGTTTGCATTTGTTATGATGGCACAGATGCAAGATCCTGTACATTTTACGGTGGTACAGAAGCAGGTCTCACCGACAGAAATTGATGTTGTTTTTACAGGAAATATAGATGCCGGTTGGCATGTATATTCTGTGGGAATGCCTTCAGATGGACCTGTGTCTGCAACCGTCAAGACAGAAAAGGCTCAAGGAGCGACTCCAAAGGGTAAGCTCACTCATAAAGGCAAAGAGTTATCTGTGTTTGATAATATGTTTGGTATGAAAGTGCGTTATTTTGAAAATAATGTTTCATTCATACAACGCTATGTTATTACAGCCGAAACTTATCATATCAAGGGGTATCTTGAATATGGAGCATGCGATGATGAGAGTTGTTTGCCGCCAACATCCGTTGATTTTGATTTTACGGGGAAGGGACCATCCGGCTCTTCTGTGTCAAATATTGAAACTTCAGAAACTGTCGTGGCTGATAGTGTGCCACAGATACATGCCACAAGTGATACTCTTTCTGTTGACTCTCTTGATAAAGATACTGCAAGCCTGTGGACTCCGGTCATATCTGAATTACAGGCCTTCAATAGTGATGGAGATAGTGCGGGGAAATCATGGATATATATATTCCTGATGGGACTTGTCGGTGGCTTCTTGGCTCTCTTTACTCCATGTGTGTGGCCGATAATACCAATGACGGTCAGTTTCTTCTTGAAAAGAGCTAAGGATAGGAGTAAGGGAATTCGTGACGCAATTACTTATGGAGTGGCAATTATTGTAATATATCTGTCACTTGGCCTTGCCATTACGGCTGTTTTTGGAGCCAGTTCACTTAATGCCCTTGCTACGAATGCAGTCTTCAATATTCTCTTTTTCCTGCTTCTTGTTGTTTTTGCGCTTTCATTCTTCGGTTGGTTTGAGATAACCTTACCATCCTCTTGGACAAACAAGGTCGATAGCAAGGCTTCGTCAACGAGCGGATTGCTCAGTATCTTTCTTATGGCGTTTACGCTTGCGCTTGTTTCATTTTCTTGTACAGGCCCAATAATAGGTTTTTTACTTGTTGAGGTAAGTACTTCAAGTAATTTTATCGGACCTGCAGTCGGAATGTTGGGCTTTGCGGTAGCTCTTGCTCTTCCGTTCACATTGTTTGCTCTTTTCCCAACATGGTTAAAGCAGGCACCCAAGTCGGGTAGTTGGATGAATATAATAAAGGTAACTCTCGGTTTTATAGAGTTGGCTTTTGCCTTGAAGTTTTTCTCTGTTGCAGACTTGGCATATGGATGGCATTTACTTGACAGAGAGGTTTTCTTGTCTCTTTGGATTGTAATATTCGGGCTTTTGGGATTGTATCTTATAGGTAAACTCAAATTCCGTAGTGATATGTCTGAAGATAAAGCAATGCCTGTACCATGTATTATGCTTGGTTTGATATCTTTAGCTTTTACTGTATATCTGATTCCGGGCTTATGGGGAGCACCATGTAAAGCTGTTAGTGCCTTTGCGCCACCTGTAAACACGCAAGATTTTAATCTTTATCATAATGAGGTTGAGCCCCAATATAAAGATTATGATGAGGGAATGGCAGCAGCTGCAGCTCAAGGCAAGCCGGTAATTGTTGATTTTACAGGTTTTGGTTGTGTCAATTGCCGTAAAATGGAGTCTGCCGTATGGACAGATCCCAATGTGGCGGACATTCTTAATGGAGATTATATACTTATTTCTCTTTATGTTGACGATAAAACGCCTCTCAAACAGCCGATAGAGGTAGTAGAAAACGGTCGTAATCGCACACTACGCACCATTGGTGACAAATGGAGCTATTTGCAACGTTATAAGTTTGGTGCCAATGCCCAGCCGTTTTATGTGATTTTAGATAATGAAGGGCATCCGCTGACAGGTTCTTATAGTTATGATGAGAATGTTCAAGATTATCTTAAGTTCCTAAATTCAGGGCTGGATAAATATCGTAACAATTAACTTTTTGTTTGATATAAATCAATAAAAGTGATATTGTGTTATAAAAAATGAAATAACGCTTGCACGTTGCAATGATTCCGATTATCTTTGCAACGTGTTTTTCATAGTATTAGATTTAAGGTTAACAAAGGATTGGGACTCGGCGGAGTCCTTTTTTTATTGCCGTTTGTCGGATGCTATTTCTAATAATGTGCAGGTAGGATAAACTGATTATTGTTAATTCAGGCTTCCAATTTGTTGAAAGTAATAAAAAACCCACCGTTAAAGGACGATGGGAAGGGACCTAATGTTTTCACAACGGAATAATCCTTATTGTGATTTGCTAGAAATTAATGCAAATATAATGTTTGTTTTAAATACTAACAAATAAAATTTGTTATTTTTGCAAAATAGATAAATACTAATGCTATGAAAGAAAAATACATATTAGGTCTTGATTTAGGTACAAATAGTATAGGATGGTCTGTTGTTAGACAAATTATACAGGAAAATGAAATTAATAAATTACAAGAAATAGTTGATACAGGTTGTCGTATAATTCCTATGGATGCTGCGATGCTGAGTGACTTTGCAAAGGGAAATAGTAAATCACCAACAGCAGAAAGGACACGCTATCGTGGAGTAAGGCGTCTTCGAGAGAGATGTCTTCTTAGGCGTGAACGTCTTCACAGAGTGCTTTCAATAATGGGATTCCTCCCAAAACATTATGCAGATAACCTTACTCGCTTTGGCAAATTTAAAGATGATGTAGAGTGCAAGTTGCCTTGGATTAAAGATGAAGAAGGTCATCCGACTTTCTTATTCAAACAGTCATATAATGAAATGTTACAGTTGTTTTGGCAGGTTCATCCGGGGTTAATGAAACAAGGAATGAAAGTTCCGTATGATTGGACTATATATTATCTGAGAAAGAAGGCACTTGTAGAAGCTATATCAGGAGAAGAACTTGCATGGATATTGCTTAATTTCAACCAAAAACGTGGGTATTATCAGACTCGTGGAGAGGAGCAAGATGAAGACAAAACGAAAAAAGAGGAATACTATGCCTTGAAAGTTGTGGATGTGATTGATACACAAGAAAAAATAGGTAAGGATACTTGGTATGACGTTCATCTTGAGAATGGTTTTATTTATCATTTCAAATCAAAAGAGAAGCCAGATTGGATTGGTAAGGTTAAAGAGTTTATTGTAACTACCCAACTTAATGAAGATGGAACTCCAAAGATAGACAAGGATGGCAATATCAGACGTTCATTCAAGATGTCTTCTGATAAAGATTGGGGACTTATTAAAATCAAAACACAGGTTGATATTACAAAATCTGGCAATACTGTTGGAGCATATATTTTTAATGCTTTGCTTGCAGACCCTAAACAAAAGATAAAGGGCAAGCTTGTGCGTACTATTGAACGAGACTTCTATAAGGAAGAATTAATGGCTATACTCAAAAGCCAAAAAAGATTTATTTCTCAATTGCAAGATAAAGAGTTGTACGAAGAGTGCATAAAGGAATTGTATCAACAGAATATTGCATATCGCAATTCTATTTCAAGACAAAACTTTACGCATCTCTTTGTAGATGACATAATATTCTATCAGCGTCCATTAAAGAGTAAAAAATCATTGATTGACGAATGCCCATACGAAAGTCATTCGTATATTGATAAAGATGGCAGTAGGGCAGAAAAGCATGTCAAATGTATTGCAAAGTCCAATCCGATTTATCAGGAATTCAGACTTTGGCAGTTTATTGCGAATTTGAGAATATATGAACATCAGAAAGATGAAAACGGTAGAGTGATTGAAGACAAAGATGTGACATCAACGCTTCTGCCTGATGGAGAGTCTCGTGCATCTTTGTTTGCTTATTTGAATGACCGTGCTACTGTCACCCAGAAGGATTTGCTCGAAAAATATTTCAATATCAAGAAACCAAAGAAGAAAGATTCAGAAATGCCATATAGATGGAACTATGTGGAAGACAAACAATATCCATGCAATGAGACTCGTGGTGAAATACTTAAAAGATTATCGAAGGCTGGTATTGATGCAGGTTTTCTTAATAATGATGCAGAAATGTCTTTGTGGCATATTCTGTATAGCGTAAGTGATAGGAAAGAACTTCGTAAGGCACTTGAAAAATATTCACGACGCTATTCACTAAATAGTTCATTCGTAGAAATAATGTCTAAATTCCCGCCATTTGAATCAGGTTATGGATCTTATTCAGAAAAGGCAATAAAGAGATTGCTACCTCTTATGCGTATGGGATTTTATTGGAATCAAAAAGATATTGATTCAGTAACTCTTGAGCGTATCAATAAGATTATTGACGGGGAAGTAGATGAATCTATTTCAAAGAGAGCAAGAGAAAAAGCTATCTCATTGTCCTCTATTTATGATTGTCAAGGATTACCTCTTTGGTTGGCTTGCTATATAGTCTATGATAAGCATAGTGAGGCTCGAGATACAGATAAATGGGGAAAAGCTGAAGATATCGACAATTACCTTAAGAGTTTTAAGCAACATTCGCTGAGAAATCCTGTCGTCGAACAAGTCGTAACTGAGACTCTACGCGTGGTAAGAGATATTTGGAAAATCTATGGTCATATTGACGAAATCCATTTGGAGATGGGTAGGGATATGAAGAATCCAGCTGACAAGCGTAGGAAGATGACTGAACGCGCAATTGAGAATGAAAATGCTAATTTACGTGTAAAGGCATTGCTTACAGAATTCCTTAATCCAGAATATGGAATTGAGAATGTACGTCCTTATTCTCCAAGTCAGCAGGAGATATTGCGTATTTATGAAGACACAGTGCTGAATAGTACTGATGATATTGATGATGATATTCAAGATATCATCAAAAAATTTGCTCAAAGTGATATATCGAAACGACCAACTCACACAGAAGTTGTGCGCTATAAGTTATGGTTGGAACAGCACTATGTATCTCCATATACGGGACAGACGATTCCGTTGTCAAGACTGTTTACAACAGATTATGAGATAGAACATGTGATTCCTCAGTCTCGATATTTTGATGACTCCTTATCAAATAAGGTGATTTGCGAAGCGGCAGTTAACAAACTTAAGGACAATAACCTTGGATATGAGTTTGTCAAAAAACATCACGGCGAGATTGTTTCCCTTGATGGTGGTAGAACAGTGCAGATACTTGAACTTGACAGCTATTGTGCATTAATCGAAAAGAACTATAGGAACAATCGTTCAAAGATGAAGAAACTCTTAATGGAAGACATTCCTTCTGAGTTTATTGAGCGACAATTGAATGACAGTAGATATATCAGTAAATTTGTCAAGGGCTTGTTGTCAAGAATTGTAAGGGAAGAGGATGAGCAAGAAGCAATATCTAAAAACCTTATAGTATGTTCGGGCAGTGTCACTGATAGGCTAAAACGCGAGTGGGGAATCAATGATGTTTGGAACCATGTTATTCTCCCGCGTTTTATTCGCATGAATGAATTGACAGGTACAACAAAGTTTACTACAATCAGTTCGTCGGGACATCTAATTCCTGACATGCCATTGGAACTGCAAAAAGGTTTCAATAAAAAGCGTATTGACCATCGCCATCATGCTATGGACGCTATCGTTATTGCATGTACGACGCGTGATCATGTCAATCTCCTTAGCAATGAAGCTGCTTCTTCTAAGAGCAATTCCAACCGCTATCAACTGTCCCACAAACTCCGCAGATATGAAGAAGTCAGAATAATTAAAGACGGAGAAATGAAGACAATATCCGTGGCAAAGGAATTTATTATGCCATGGCCGACATTCCCATCAGATGTGGAGAAAGCTTTGGGAAAAATCATAGTGAGCTTTAAGCAAAATCTTCGAGTGATTACAAAGACAAGTAATCATTCGTTACGTTTCGTTGACGGCAAAAAACAGATGGTTAAGCAGACTTCTGGCGACAATTTGGCAATTAGGGAATCGATGCACAAGGAGACTGTGTTTGGAGAAGTCAATCTCCGGCGTGTTAAATCGTTCCCGTTAAAAGAGGCTTTAAAAAGACCCGAACGAATCCTTGATTCAGAATTAAAAGAGAAAATTAAGGCTATGCTGAAACTTGGATATTCAGAAAAGCAGATTAAAGCTTATTTTTATAGTAATAAGGAAGTATGGAGCGATATTGACCTCAAGAAAATAGAGATGTATTACTTTACCAAGGAGACGTCTGATAGGTTCTTCGCGACACGAAAGATTATTGATACATCGTATGATGAGAAGAAAATCAAGGGAGAAATAACAGATACAGCCGTTCAGAAAATAATGCTTAATCATCTTGCTAAATATGATGGCAAAGCTAAGTTGGCTTTTTCTCCTGATGGCATCGATGATATGAACCGCAATATTAAAGAACTGAATGATGGCAAAGAACATCAGCCTATATATAAAGTAAGATTGTACGAGAAAGCCGAGAAGTTTGCTGTTGGACAAAAAGTCAATAAGAAAACCAAGTTTGTTGAGGCTGCTAAAGGCACCAACCTTTTCTTCGCTGTTTATGAGAGTGACGTGCTAAATAAACAGACAGGAAAAATGGAAAAGAAACGTTCGTTCAGAACAATCCCTCTTAATGAGGCCATATGTAAAATGAAGGATGGGGAACCTTTAGACAATGAGGCGTTATTTATCCTCTCACCTAACGATTTGGTGTATGTTCCTACGCAAGATGAATTAGGAAGTGGAATATATTATATTGATTATTCAAGACTATATAGGTTTGTCAGTGCAGCAGGTGTTACGGCAGATTTTATACCCGTAAATGCTGCTAATACTGTTTATGCTGTAAAGAAAGATTTTGCAACTGTATTCTGCAAAAGTGGTATAATACAAAACGAATTTGGCGTTGGGAGTCCCAAATCCAAAAATGAGCGTGCTATAACGGGTGAAATGATTAAAGAAATCTGCATACCAATAAAGATTGATAGATTAGGGCACTTAATATCAAATATTGAATAACTATATGATCAAGAAGACCTTGTATTTTGGCAATCCGGCTTACCTCTCGCTTCGTTTGGAGCAAATGGTAATTAAACTTCCAGAGGTTGAAAAGGCCACAGATATTCCATCTGTAATTAAGGGACAATCTGTTATTACACGACCAATTGAAGATATAGGCATCGTTGTGCTTGACAACAAACAGATTACCATAACACAAGGTCTTCTTGAAGCTCTACTAGAAAACAATTGTGCTGTTATAACATGTGATAGCCATAGAATGCCGATTGGTCTTATGCTTCCTCTTTGTGGTAATACCGTTCAAAGTGAAAGATTCCAACATCAAATATCAGCATCCTTACCACTTCGTAAACAATTGTGGCAGCAAACAGTTAGAGCCAAAATAAACAATCAAGCTCGTGTCTTGGCAATATGCAGCAAAGTGAATCACAAATGTATGAAAAAGTGGAGTGACGAAGTTAAAAGTGGAGACTCAGACAATCAAGAGGCTCATGCTGCTGCATATTATTGGAAAAAGATATTTGTAAATATAAAAGGTCTTGAGGATTTTACACGAAATTGTGATGGCATTGAACCAAACAATCTACTAAATTATGGTTATGCAATATTACGTGCAATAGTTGCCCGTGCACTTGTGTCCAGTGGTATGCTGCCAACATTTGGTATACATCATCATAACCGATACAATGCCTATTGCCTTGCAGATGATATTATGGAACCATATCGTCCATATGTTGATGAGATTGTATATAATATAGTTGAAAAGAATGGAACAGGTAACCTTAAACTGACTAAAGAAATTAAGAATGTTCTTCTATCCATTCCAACAATAGATGTTGTTATATCAGGGAAGAGAAGTCCTTTAATGGTAGGTGTAACACAAACCACAGCCTCTCTTTATAAATGTTTCAGTGGAGAGCAAAGACTTATTGCATATCCTGAAAGATAACTGTTATCCATTTTATGGACAGATTCAATGAATATAGAATTATGTGGGTTGTTGTGTTTTTTGATTTGCCTACTGAAACAAAAAAAGACAAACGTGAATATGTTCTGTTTCGTAAGCGTCTACAAATGGACGGTTTTAGTATGTTTCAATTCTCTATTTATGTGCGACATTGTGCAAGTATGGAGAATGCACAGGTTCATATTAAACGTGTTAAAAATTTTCTCCCTGAATTTGGACATGTCGCAATTATGTGTATTACAGATAAGCAATTCTCTCAGATTGAAATTTATCATGGAAGTAAAGAAAGAAAAGTTATATCGGAGCCAACTCAACTTGAATTGTTTTAGTCCTTTTTTTTATTCCTATTATAAAACTTAAACAACTGAATATGAGGCTTTTCCTCGTATTCAGTTGTTTGTTACCCAACAAAGGTAAGAAATTCTAAGCAAATCACAACTACATTTCACGTTGAAAGTCATTGTTCATGTTGTTTGTTACCCAACAAAGGTAAGAAATTCTAAGCAAATCACAACGAAGACATGGCGATAGCAATTATGAAAGCTGTTGTTTGTTACCCAACAAAGGTAAGAAATTCTAAGCAAATCACAACAAGAAAATCAAGGTGATTTCGTGCAAGCAGTTGTTTGTTACCCAACAAAGGTAAGAAATTCTAAGCAAATCACAACATGTCCTTTTCCATACTATACTGTACTCTGTTGTTTGTTACCCAACAAAGGTAAGAAATTCTAAGCAAATCACAACAGAGTTGTTGCAAAAGATTTGGCGCATCCTGTTGTTTGTTACCCAACAAAGGTAAGAAATTCTAAGCAAATCACAACAATTCCCTATCAACATATATTCCTTTGTCTGTTGTTTGTTACCCAACAAAGGTAAGAATTCTGGGTCAGAGGATTTTTCCGGTGGGCGGGGGAAGATGTCGGAGTATAGTG
>JBJFGK010000096.1:0-13360 GCA_051892655.1 Prevotella sp.
CGCATGTATCGGCTTTTGAACACGAGCCGCGCTAACATGCAACAAGCCGTAGCCGACGTGAAATGTGGCTGCAAAGTTAGTCAGTTTGGGTCTTAATACCAAATAAAATTATAAAAAACATATATGCGATTAAACTTTTAAGGCTGCCATGAATCAAAGTATTATATATGAAAAATGTTATTGTTACGTGCCTGTTGGCACTTTGCGCCATTACATGCTACGCTCAAGGCAGCGTAAGGGGTAAGATTGTAGATAAGGACAGCAACAGTGCGTTGTCTTTTGTTAATGCCACAGTATATGATAAGGCTACGGCGAAATTTGTAAAAGGTTCCATTTCCGATGAGAAAGGCTTGTTTTTCATCGAGGGATTGCCATACGGCAGCTACCGCCTGGAACTTACATTCTTGGGATACAAGACTCTGACACGTGACTTCGAGCTTTCTGACAAGAAGAAGCACGAGAACTACAAGCTTCTGTATATGTCTGACGACACGAAAATGCTTGAAGGAGTGGTTGTAACAGCCATGCGTTCGCCTGTAAAGTTGGAGGTTGACCGCAAGTCGTTTGACGTTTCCCAAGACATTCTCAACGCCGGAGGTGCCGCTTCTGACGTGTTGGAGAACATCCCGTCGGTAGAAGTGGATACTGACGGCAACATCTCTCTTCGTGGCAACACGAGTGTTGAGGTCTGGATTAACGGCAAAGCGAGCGGATTGACAAGCGACAACCGCGCTGAAATACTGCAACAGCTTCCGGCAGAGAGCATTGAGAGGATCGAGGTTATTGACAATCCGTCGGCCAAATACAGTGCGGAAGGCAGTGCGGGAATAATAAACATCGTCTTGAAAAAGAACCGTAAGGCAGGCTATTACGGTTCGTTGCAGGCCGGAGGCAACACACGCGGCGGAGCCAACACCAGCGGTAACATCAACTTCAACAGCGGCAGAGTGGAAGGATTTGCCAATATCGGCTATCGCCACCGTAACAGTAAAGGCAAGGAAGAGAGCTATCAAGAGTATCTTAACACATCGTCATATCAGGCCTATAATGCAGATAACCGCAATCGTGGCAACAACTTGTTCGGCAGAGCAGGGCTGACATGGCATGCCACAGACCATGATGACTTGTCGATAAGCGGCATGACAATGTTCGGAGGTCGCAACGCAAGCAATCCGATACCTTACAGATACGGCACCATCGGAGCTGCCGACGATACATACATCATGCTCAGAAGGACTACAAACGATAACTCTATGAGGGTTTTTCACGGAGAATTCAACTACCGTCATAACTTCTCGGACACTCATTTCATAGACTTCACCACAGGATACAATAATTGGCACATGAATCAGGATAACGTATATCAGGACAGTACGGAATATCTGCATGACGAAATGCCTACAAGCTATTATTACCAATTCCGTCCCATGAAGATTAGAAACCACTCTTGGGAGGTGAAACTTGACTATGAGAACAAATTCAACGACCATGTAACACTTCAGTCAGGCTATCAGGGCAACTTCAATAGAGAAAACTCTCCGCAAGAATCGTATGACGACAGTTGTTGGGACGGCAAGAACATGACCGAAGACACCGACTATTACAACCGCTTCATATATGACATAGACATCCACGCCCTGTATGCCACAGCCACAATGAAGTTCGGAAAGATTGGCATCATGGGAGGTCTGAGAGGAGAATATTGGAAAGTGAGCACCGAGAGTTATGATTTCTGGCAGGAAAAAGACCCTTCAAAAAGGGAACAACCATTTAAAAAAGACTACCTGCAACTATTCCCCAGCCTCTTCTTGTCGTATCAGCTAACCGACAACGACCAGCTGCAGATTAACTATACACGCCGATTGAGACGTCCTCATGGCGGAGAACTCAACAGCTTCAAGAACACTTCAGACGCTTCGATCGTATCGTTCGGTAATCCGGAGCTGACACCCGAATACAGTAACTCCTTCTCTCTGAACTATCTGAAGACATGGAAAGCCCACTCATTGTTGCTAAGCGCATATTACCGCCCCACTACAGACGTGATACAACGTGTGAACTATCAGAGCTCAAGTGACGGTCTGATGTATTCTACAAGCATGAATGTGACAAAGAGTGTAAGCAGCGGAGTGGAAATGGTACTGAAAAACCAGATATGCAATATGCTGAATATCACTACCACAGCCAATGCTTACTACTACCGTCTTGACGGTTTCAGATATGACATTGACGGACAAGAGGTAACCGGAGAGGGCAACAGCTCGTTCACATGGAACGCACGTATGCAAGCCGCAATGATGTTACCTTATGACATATCACTGCAACTGACGGGACGTTACCGCTCACGCGAAGTCGTGGCACAAGGATTCCGCAAGTCAAACATAAGTCTTGACTTAGGCGCAAGAAAGACCTTGTTCGACAAAAAGCTGACTGTGGCAATCAACTGTCGTGACCTTCTCAACACAAGATGCTTTGAAACATATACCAATGGAGAGTCATTTACGAGATATCAGAAGCGTAGTCGCAACGGACGAACAATAAACATGACTCTGACATGGAACTTCGGTAACATGAAGGCAAAGAAGGTTAAACGTGATAACGAGGAGAATACGGAAGACCCGACCAACGGTTACAATGGTAACGAAGAGATGTAACCATCAATGAAATGACAGCTGCGACACCGGTCGCAACACATAAAACGAAAAAGGATGTGCCGTCTATAAGCACATCCTTTATTTATATACCAAAACCTTGTCGGCAATCAAACCAAAACAAGGGGAATATCAAAGCTAACTTATATGTTTACGGTATCTAACCTATATGTTTAGAAGACCTAACCTATATAGTTAGGATATCTGACTTCCGGGTTTTACCTCAGACAATGTTGTCGTTACCGTCAGCGAACCGTCATGATTGACAGCCGAAAGTATCATACCTTGACTCTCAATGCCCATCATCTTACGTGGCGGGAAGTTGGCAATGAACAGCACATCCTTACCGATAAGAGCCTCAGGTTCATAATAAGCAGCTATACCGCTAAGTATTGTACGGTCGGTTCCACTGCCGTCGTCAATGGTAAACTGCAACAATTTCTTCGACTTCTTAACCTTTTGGCAGTCCTTGATATGTCCGACACGAATGTCCAGTTTCTCAAAATCTTCAAAAGCGACTGCTGATTTTACCGGCTCTGCCTTATAAGCAGCGGCAGCCTTTGCCTTCTTTATAGCCTCAAGCTTGTTGAGTTGGAACTCTATGGCATCGTCTTCTATCTTCTCAAAAAGGAGTTCCGGCTCTGCCAACTGATGACCGGGCTGCAACAAATCGGTTGAACCCAAGCTGTTCCAATCGAAAGCGTCGATGTTAATCATCTTGCGCAGACGCGCACTGCTGAACGGTAGGAACGGCTCAAAGGCAATGGCAAGATTTGCAACCAGCTGTAAAGAGATGTTGAGAATGGTCTCTACACGTGCCATATCAGTCTTTACCACCTTCCAAGGTTCGCAGTCGGCAATATACTTATTGCCTATTCGGGCGAGATTCATGGCTTCTTTCAGTGCCTCGCGGAATTTATACGCATCAAGCAGAGCTTCGAGACGGGTCTTTACGTCTTCAAACTCATGCAGAGTCTGAATGTCTATATCCTGCAAAGTGCCACAAGCCGGCACGACACCATTCCAGTATTTCCTTGTCAGTTGCAACGCACGGTTCACAAAGTTGCCATATACGCCCACCAACTCGCTGTTATTGCGCTCCTGAAAGTCTCTCCAAGTAAAATTATTGTCTTTGGTTTCAGGTGCATTGGCGGTAAGTACGTATCTCAAGACATCCTGTTTGCCCGGAAATTCTTCCAAATATTCATGCAGCCAGATAGCCCAATTCTGTGATGTCGATATCTTGTCGTTCTCAAGATTAAGGAACTCGTTGGCAGGAACATTCTCCGGCAAGATGTATTCTCCGTGAGCCTTGAGCATTACGGGGAATACTATGCAGTGGAAAACGATGTTGTCCTTACCGATAAAGTGTATAAGACGTGTCTCGGGGTCTTTCCACCATGTTTCCCATGAATCGGGTAACAACTCTTTGGTATTTGATATATATCCGATAGGAGCGTCAAACCACACATAAAGCACTTTGCCTTCTGCTCCCTCGACAGGCACCGGAATGCCCCAACTAAGGTCACGGGTCATGGCGCGTGGCTGAAGGTCGATGTCAAGCCACGATTTACATTGCCCATAAACATTTGAACGCCACTCTTTATGACCTTCCAATATCCACTCTTTCAACCATTCCTGATACTTGTCAAGCGGCAGAAACCAATTCTTTGTTTCCCTAAGCACCGGTGCTGAACCGCTGATTGCACTCTTCGGATTAATGAGTTCCGTAGGGTCAAGGTCTGAACAGCACTTCTCACACTGGTCTCCATAGGCATGCGGATTATGGCAGTGAGGACACTCGCCTGTAATATATCGGTCGGCCAAAAACTGTTTCGCTTCCTCGTCATAATATTGCTGGGAAGTCTTCTCTATAAGTTTGCCTTCATCATAAAGCTTTTTAAAGAAATCGGAAGCTACCTTTGCGTGAGTCTCGGATGTTGTACGGCTGTAAATGTCAAAGGATATACCGAAGTCTTCAAAACTCTTCTTTATCATGGAATGATAACGGTCTACAACCTGTTGAGGAGTGATTCCCTCCTTCCTGGCACGTATTGTAATAGGCACACCATGCTCGTCGCTGCCACAAATAAACTTGACATCATGCTGCTTAAGACGCAGATAGCGCACATAAATATCAGCCGGAACATACACACCGGCAAGATGACCGATGTGAACGCCTCCATTGGCGTATGGCAAAGCGGCTGTAACCGTTGTTCTCTTGTACTTATCGTTATGTATCATATATCATTTTTTATGGTTTGCAAAACTACAAAAAAAAATCGGATTAAGCATTATGCCATACCGATTTTTATATTACACGTCCCTCTTGTGACACAGTGTATTATGATATAGTCGGGACTTCTTGTGTCTCAATGATTTCCGTCACGACACCGGAAGACCTTTATCATAAAACAATACTGCTTACATCTATATCTTCATGAAGGAACAATTTGGCTGAATCACGGAACTTGTCGCTGCTTTCAGTTGTAAGATAATGGCATAAACCATTCTTTGTGCACATGCTGTCCATATCAGTATGTCGGGCAAGATAGCTCTTGAGGCTGTTGGCGACATATTCTCCCTGAGGTATTATCTTGACTCCGCGAGGTGTGTATTTCAGTATTTTATCTATAAGAAGCGGATAATGGGTACAGCCTAATATAATGGAATCGATTGCCGGGTCTTTACGCATGAGATTACCGATACGCTTTTTTATGAAATAATCAGCGCCGGGACTGTCATATTCATTGTTCTCGACAAGTGGCACCCACATGGGACAAGGCTCGCCGGTAACAGTGATGTCAGGGGTAAGTTTCTTTATCTCAAGGTCATAACTTCCGCTTTTGATGGTTCCTTCAGTAGCGACAATGCCCACATGACGTGAATGAGTGATAGCACCGATGCTCTCTGCCGTAGGACGGATAATTCCCAAGACACGACGAGTAGGATCAAGAGAAGGCAAATCGTTTTGCTGAATACTCCGAAGAGCCTTTGCTGATGCCGTATTGCAGGCGATGACAACAAGATGGCATCCCATTTCAAAGAGCCTTATCACTGCCTGACGCGTGAATTGATAAACAACATCAAACGAACGTGTACCATAAGGAGTACGGGCATTGTCGCCAAGATACAGATAATCGTATTGCGGCAACACATGACGCATCTGGTGGAGAATGGTCAGACCTCCATATCCGGAATCAAAGACCCCTATAGGACCGGGTTGTGACGGCAACAAAGAGTGCTCGCCCTTTCTGTTTGCATTGATGTCTTCCATATCACAATATATTAAGGAGTAATATTATATGCCTTGATACTACAGCGTATTAAGATTGTCGCTACTCTCTCAATGCATCGCTGACAATGGTTGTGATGTCTTCACCATAGGCTGAATTGACAAATGGCACGGCATTATTGTCGGTATTGAGTATAAAGGCATAGCCTCTCTCATGGCCTATACGCATCAGAACAGCATTAAGTCGCTCGTATAACGGTCTGTACATGTCGTTCTCCGCCTGACGTAACAAACGGTCAGACTCTTTCTTGAAAGCCTCGTTCTTGCTGAGAAGCTCTTGCAACTCTGCCTGACGTTTCTTCAATATCGGCTCTGCAAAATCCCTCTGACCTTCAAGAAACGACTCATACTTCTCGTTGAACTCGTTTTCCGCACGCTTCGTCTCATTTGCGTATTGGTTTCTCAGGTTTTCAATATTATGGCTCGCAACCTGATAATCAGGCATATTCCTCACCGCATTATCATAACTGAGATAACCGAACTTTATCTGTGCACCGGCAGTCAACGTTGCTGCCAAGACAAGAATAATCAATGATATCTTCTTCATCATCACAAATAAAATTATTCTTTGAAGTAAAATAATAAAGGTTGCGCTGAAAGACTATGCAACAACCGGATAATCCGATAGCATGCCTTATGGCGCAACCCCTAAAAGTATATTATTTCAACTTGTTGATTTCTGCCTTTACTTCAGCTGTGACATCTGTACTGAGAGTTTCGCTGATATATGGTATACCGCCGGCTATATCCATGATATAGACGTAGCCACCGTTCTTGCCTACATTCTTAATGGCTGTCATAACTTTTGTGATGATAGGCTGCATCTTCTCCTGCTGTGCCTTCTGCAAAGCCTGCTGGTTGTCTTGATAAGCCTGCTGATATTTCTGTACCATATCATTGAGTTTAGCCTCTGTTTCCTGCTGCTTGCTGGGATTCATTGTACTCTTTGTACGATCATACTCTTCAGATTGACGCTGTATCTCATCTTGCATGGCCTTAAGATCATTCTCGAACTGTTTTGACTGAGCTTCAAGATCACCGCGAGCCTTTATAAATTCAGGAAGGCTCTGCATAATTTGCTGTGCGTCTACATGTCCAAACTTCTGTGCAAACACTGTCATCGGTGCGCACAACATAAGCATTAAAACTAACTTTTTCATTGTCTTTAAATTATTTTTATTTGTTATTATTACCTTATATATTATCTGCCAACTGCCGTCTGTCAATTGCTGTATCCTAACTTCTGAAGTACCTCATTGCTGATATCAATCTTTGGAGATGCAAAGATTATGCCGGAATCTGAAGCACGGTCTAACACCAATGAATATCCGCGCATATCGCAGATGTCTTTAACGGCATTGTAAATTTCTTCTTGTATCGGGGTCATCAGACTTGTGCGTTTCTTGAACAGTTCTCCTTCAGGTCCAAAATATTTACGCTTAAGATCGCCCGCTTCTTTTTCCTTGTTCATAATGGCTTCCTGACGGCTTTTCTTCTGCTCTTGTGACAGAAAGACGACCTCATTCTGATAATTCTTATACATGGTCTGCGCCTCTGTATTAAGAGCTTCAACTTCTGCCTGCCATTTCTTGCCGACTTGGGTCAGCTGTTCGTTGGCACGCTCGTATGCCGGAATGTTCTTTAGGATATATTCCATATCCACAAGAGCAAACTTCTGTGCGGAAACATTAAGAGGAAGAAGCATAAACAATGCCATTGGCAGCAAAGATTTCAACATTACACTTACTATATTATATCTGATGCGTTGTTGTTTCATTGTCGTATCTCCTTATATTTTTATTCTTTATATATAAAATATGTCAATCTTATCAGATGCCTACTACTCCTATTGTTGTTCCGGGCAGCCTTATATCACACATTCTGTATGTTTAGAACTCCTGACCGAGAATAAAATGGAATTGACCTCCTCCTTTGGTTCCGAATACTTTGTCGAAGCCGTAAGCGTAATCAATACCCATAAGACCCACCATCGGGAGGAATATTCTTACACCGACGCCGGCCGAACGTTTCATGTCGAAAGGATTAAATTTCTTTGTTTCGTTCCATGCATTACCGGCCTCAACGAAAGTAAGACCATATATGGTTGTATTACCTAACAGGAACGGATAACGCAACTCCATTGTAAACCTGTCATAAGCATAACCCTCATAACCGTATGGAGTAAGACTACCGTTCTCATATCCGCGCAAACCTATGGTCTCTTCAGCATAACTTGTGGAATAACCACTCATACCGTCACCTCCCATATAGTATGTTTCAAACGGAGATTTCTTATACTTATTGTATGAACCGAGAAGACCGAATTCCACACGTGTCATAAGGACAAAGCACTTCTGGCCTCCGGTAAGAGCTGTATATGTCTTTGCACGGAACTTCCATTTATGATACTCAACCCAACGATACTTCTCCTGCTGCTCGTCTGTGTATGTCGGCGACTGAGGATTGTTTGCAAGATTCTTATAATCTTTATTATTGAACAACGACCATGGCGGAGTGAGGGTAACAGAAGCCATGAACTCTGATCCACGACGCGGGAACAACTGATTGTCTGTTGATACTCGTGATAATGTAATACCGAGATTGAGGTTGTTACAATTACCATTGGTAACAATAAAATATTGCCAATTTTTGAGCATGTATCTCTGATATGCCAATTCAACAGAAAGTTGGAAATAATCATCAGGCCAACGCAAACGCTTGCCCCAGCCTACTGACACACCAAACAGCTTGACAAACTTGTCAGGATCATAGTAGTTCTCATAATAGTTGTTATAGCTATTACCGTAACCATATAGATAGTTGTAATAATTATTCATATAACCACTATTATAATAATTGCTTGATACGTCTGTTTGCTTGGAGAAATAAGCACCGACAGTAAACTGTATCGGACGTTTGCCACCAAACCAGGCTGTAGAATATGATGTATTATATGATTGATAATAGCTACCGTTGGTCTGAGCGCCGATAGAAAGGACTTCACCGTCACCGACAGGAAGAATGCCACGATGCTCCTTGTTCTTGTTGAAAAGGTTGGCCATAGAGAAATTGTTTAGTTTCAATCCTATACGACCTATGACTCCCGTCTGTCCCCAACCAAGAGAAAACTCTACTTGATCGTTGGATTTCTGCACCAGATCCCAGTTAATGTCAACGGAACCATTCTCATAATTAGGTTTAACATCCGGCTTTATCTGCTCCGGATCAAAATGTCCCATTGACGCCAATTCACGAACAGAGCGTTCAAGGGCTTCTTTGGAAAACAGATCTCCGGGTTTTGTTCTCAGCTCGCGACGCACAACATTCTCATAAAGTCGTGTATTACCATTAATACGGACATGATCTATGTGTGCCTGACGTCCCTCCATAATTCGCATCTCAAGATCTATAGAGTCGCCAACGATATTGACTTCTGTCGGCTGAAGATTATAAAACAGATAACCTCTATTCCAATATTCGTTGCCCACAGCGTCATCGTCTTCGGAAAGACGTTTTCTCATAAGTTTCTGGTTATACACATCGCCACTTTTCATACCAAGAAGCCTGCTGAGATAATCAGTAGTGAAGATGGTATTACCAACCCATTTTATATTACGAATATAATATTTCTTGCCTTCTTCAACCTTGACATATATATTTACATGCTTTTCATCCTCATTCCATACACTGTCTTCCACAATTTCGGCATCGCGGTAGCCCAATTCATTATATTTATCAATGAGGTTCTGCTTGTCTGTCTTATATCTTTCAGGCGTATATTTTTTTGATTTCAGGAATGATGACAACTTTCCTGCTTCATGAGTCTTGGCAAAAGCTCCTTTTTTAAACAGTCGGCCCTTGATTTTTGAATCAGCAAGATTATCGTTGCCGACAATAATTATTTTCCTTACTTTTATCTTTTCTTTCTTGTCTATATCGACATCAAGTATTACGTGGTTGCTGTTTGTGACATCATCGCGCTGACGGATATCAATATCCACATTCTTATAACCCTTGTCTTCAAAATAACCCTTTGCGATTTGTTTGGCACGGTCTATCATATTAGGAGTAATCTGGCTACCTTTAAGTAATCCTAATTTTGCCTCCATATCTTCACGCTCAGACTTTTTAATGCCACTATAGTTAATCGTAGATACACGAGGACGAAGAGCCAAATAAAAATGCAAGTATATTTTATCGCCGACGATAGAGTCAGCCGCAACCTGAGCTTTTGAGAACAGGCCATGACGCCAATAACGCTTCACAGCATCTGTGATATCTTGACCCGGAACATCTATCTCTTGACCTACAGTCAATCCGGAGATTCCCGTAAGCATATAATCTTCATAGTCCTTCACTCCGGATACCGCCATACCGCCAAGAATATAAGTCTTTGGTATTCCGGCGTATGATATTTCAGGATTGACAATCTTCTCTTGCGCTATCATTTCAATACTTAGAAACAATAGCATAAGCAATGTAAGATATCCTTTTATTCTATTCATATTTTATATTTATCTTGGGTTATTTGTTGTTCTCAACTTGAGCCTCTGTTTTTCCGAAACGTCTTTGTCGCTTCTGATAGCTTGCGATAGCCTGATGAAGGTCTTTTTCACTAAAATCAGGCCAATAAGTATCACAAAAATACAATTCCGAATATGCTATCTGCCATAATAAATAATTTGATACGCGCAATTCACCACCAGTGCGAATGAGCAGGTCCGGGTCAGGCATGAAATTTGTCTGCAAAGAGTTGCTGACCATATCTTCATCAATGGCATTACTGTCAATATCTCCGCTTTTAACTTTTTCCGCAATATCTTTAACCGCTTGAGTAATCTCCCAACGTGAAGAATAGCTTAAAGCTATCACCATTGTCATGGTATCATTGTTTTTCGTATGCTCCATCGTCGCTTTCAGCTTCTCTTGAACTTCGAGCGGCAATCTTTGCATGTCACCTATTACCCTGAAACGCACATTGTTTTTCATGAATATCTCATCTTCAAGGGCTGTAAGCACAAGCCCCATAAGGGCGGCAATTTCATTGGTCGGACGGTTCCAATTTTCCGTAGAAAAAGTATAAAGTGTCAGATATTTCACACCTAATCGTGTACATTCTGATGTAATTCTTCTAACCGTCTCAACACCCATCTGATGGCCATAGCTACGCTCCTTACCACGTTCTGTAGCCCAACGTCCATTGCCATCCATAATTATAGCAATGTGTCTCGGTATATTATTTGTATCTATTATCGGTTCAGTCATACTTGTTGCATGTTTTACATTTGGCCATAAAACTGTATGTAAGCGTCAATCTGAGCATGGAATAACAGTCTTTATTCTTGAACAATCCGGAACTTTTTATATAATAAGGGTCTTCCACTCCGTCAAGTTTGTCACTCAATGAAAAATGCTCTGCCCACTCAACACCTAAATTAAGACGGGAATTTACTTTGTATTTTACCCCCAAACCTATCGGAACATTTGCTGTAAAAACGTTTTCATCACCGGCTTTTGCAATGGTTGCTCCTAATCCCAAAAAGATAAAAGGCGTGATGCGCTTTGCACCACGATACTCATGTCCGGTTCCATACGGCCAAAAATTATATTCGTATGTTAAGCTTATATCCGTCACATCTGTCGTAAAATCAACTGCTTCTCCTTGAAAATCAGGGTACCATGTTTCAGAAATACCTGTATTACCTTTTAACTTGCCAAAAGACAAGTCTAATTTAAGCCCCATATACGGATTGAAGACACGCCTTAAAACCAAAGACGCATAAGGTTGCATATTGCTTGTTACGCTTCCATTGAAATCGCCTTGATAGCTCATCATGCCGGCGCCTACACCTATTTCCATTTTATATTCATTGTCATCTTGGGCTACAATAGGCAATGACATGAACATTATGGCGCATAACAAGAGTTTTCTCATCTGATTTTCTTGATTTGTATAAATTATTCAACAAAGTCTGTCTGAATATCTTCCATTCCAAGTTTATTAAGACGACCACGCCACACTGTACCGTCACTACCACAGAATATCCAAAGATAATTATTATCGTCAACCGTCATGGCAAACTTGTCACTTCCATGATTATCCATTTGGAACGGTAATACATATAATTCATCTTTATGCCATGTCAGACCATTGTCCTCACTGACATACAGTGTCTCAAACGCACCGGCAGTACTCTTTCCTAAACCCTTGCCTCCAAGTGCTATCATCTTTCCACCATACGGCATTGATTGTATATTTGACAAACGCGGCAGTCTGTAGTTGTTATTTTCGTTGCATGGTATCCATTTATGACTTTTTGCAGTGCCGTGTTCTTCTATCTTATTCCATACCATTGCGACCGAGTCTTCCGGATACGCCACAACGTCACGATTGCCAACGAAGACAATACGCTCTCCGTTTTTATCCGTTGCCATAGTGAAGCTACCGAATCCGGTACTCTCTGTTGGTATATATTGCTTTTCATCGTTGTCAACAAGTTCTTCCTCCGTCCATGTAACGCCGTTATCCTTGCTGCAGACAATGTTTCCATTATTATCCAGACCATAGAGATTGACCTTGCCTACTCCAAAAAGTCTTGAAGGAACTATTGTGTTTGTTATTTCTTTTGATGTCCATGACGAGCCGTCAACTGTGCTGAACAATCTGTTGCCGCTAATAACATACATGGCGTTTTTACCTGCCACAATGCTTTTATATGCATCCGGCTCCAACGCTCCCCCAACATCAACTCTTGTCCACGACATTCCGTCAGCCGCGTTTGAAACATACATGGCTGTATTCTGACCATTAGAACCTGCAACAAACACCTGCCCGTTAAACGAGGTGGCTCTGATATCTGACAAGGATGCTATTTCCGGCAGCACCGTTATATCTTTCCATACAAAAGAATCGGGATCTTCCTCATACATATTAAGAGTTACCGTATATACTCTATGCCCTGTACCATCTGTAGAAAAAACATGGAACTCTCGCGGTACACGGAAATTTATTGAATCTGAACTGTTAAAATAATTCAGTACATCACTATCAATATCCTTGATAGTAATAATACCTGAATTCTTAGAACTGATACTACATATCACATGTGCCGTATCCGTACCAACAGGCAACTTGTCGGTATTATATATTGTTCTATTTATCTGGTCTATATAGAACTTGTAATCACTACCTGTAATCTCCACTTTGTAAACACTGTCAACAGGATTGCCCTCTTCATCAAATGTTGAAGAGGCCTTTGTCGTAATGTATCTATTGAGAGTACCCAAAGAGAATTGGGTTATTGCCGTATCATTGTATAGTGTTACATCTGTATCTGTATCATCGCCAAGACACGAAACCAACAAAATAATGGACGAAAAGATTATGGCGAGAGAATGGATTGTCGTTTTCATT
>JBJFGK010000097.1:0-13187 GCA_051892655.1 Prevotella sp.
CGTTGGGAGCTACTACTGACAATCTTGATATCTCTTCGTCTGTAAAGAATTTGTTCTCTATCTTGATAATACCTTTGTGTCCCATCTTTTGGGATAAGTAGTTATATCCTATGGTAACGATGGTCTTTAAATCTTGTAAACGCAGCAGATTTGCTACTTCATAAGTTTTTTCTGATGGTATATGGTCGATAACGGTTCCGTTTTCGATTGAAGCTACAAGTCTTTCTTTCTTGCTCATTTTCGGATGTTGTATTGTTTGTTTACATTTAATGTCTTTTCTATAAGATAATAGTCTTATCTTCCGTGATTTGTTCTATGCCGATGCCAAGCACATCGCATATTATTGCTTCACGTGCATAAAGACCGTTTTGAGCTTGTTGTATATAATATGCATGTGGATTTTCATCTACGGCATGTTCTATTTCGTTTACTCGTGGCAGTGGATGGAGAATCCTCATGTTAGGACGAGCAGATACAAGCATCTCGTTTTTCAGTATATATACGTTCTTGACTTTTTCATATTCCATAAGGTCAGAGAAGCGTTCTTTTTGAACACGAGTCATATATAATATGTCAGCTTCACTTATTATCTTTTCATTGAATGATGTATGCTCTACAAACTTGATGCCGTGTTCCTTGCAATAGAGTTTATATTCCATTGGCATAGCAAGCTCTTTTGGTGCTATGAAGTGGAAAGTAGGGTTGAAATGACGCATTGCCATTATCAGAGAGTGGACGGTACGGCCATATTTTAAGTCACCGACAAGAAAGATATTAAGATTTTCCAATGTTCCCTGTGTCTTGTAAATTGAATACAGGTCTAACATGCACTGTGACGGATGTTGGTGCGCGCCGTCACCGGCATTGATAATAGGCACAGGGGATATTTCTGATGCATATTGTGCAGCACCCTCAATATAGTGTCTCATGACTATGACATCGGCATAGTTGGAAACCATCAGTATGGTATCCTTCAATGTTTCGCCTTTTGTGGCACTTGTAACTTTTGCATCGGTAAATCCTATTACTTTTGCTCCGAGTCTGTTGGCTGCTGTTTCAAAACTGAGACGGGTTCGTGTTGAAGGTTCAAAAAATAATGTTGCAACAATCTTGCCCTTGAGAAGTTCTCTGTTAGGATGTTTTTCAAATTCTTGTGCAGACCTTATGAGATAAAGGAGTTTCTCTTTTGTTAGGTCCGCAATGGTTACAAAGTTTTGCTTTCCCATTGAATTAGTGGTTTTCGTATTCGTCTGCGAAGTTAAGCAATATTTTTAATTTATGGCTGAATAATCGGAATAAATATATTATTTTTGCAAACACTCCTTGCTTGTCTGCATATATTTGATGCAAAAGATGCAGCTTGGGAGAACTTGTCATATATTTTAACCGATGAGAAAGAAATTTGTACATGTGCTATGGAGCCTTATTGGACTTGGTGTTGTAGTCATGGCTCTTGGCTTTGTTGCCATTTGGAATGGCTGGATAGGCTATATGCCTGATATGGAGGATTTGCAGAATCCTATCAGCAAGTATGCTTCACAGGTGTATTCTGTCGATGGGAAGATTCTCGGTACATATAATCTTAATAGGGAAAATCGTATTCATGTTGATTATGACAAGTTGTCTCCGCATCTGGTCAAGGCTCTTGTCGCTACGGAAGACGAGCGTTTTTATGAACATTCGGGTATTGACTTTATCGCGTTGACGAGAGCCGTAGTCAAGCGTGGATTGTTAGGACAGAAGAGTGCCGGCGGAGGATCTACTATTACTCAGCAATTGGCAAAGCAACTATATTCGTCTACTGCCCGCAGTACGGTGGAACGTTTGTTGCAAAAACCCATTGAGTGGGTCATTGCCATAAAATTGGAGAAATATTTTACCAAAGAAGAGATATTGACAATGTATCTCAACTATTTTGATTTCCTTCACAATGCAGTTGGAATAAAAACGGCTTCTGACGTTTATTTCCGCAAAGAGCCTTCAGATCTTACGCTTACTGAGTCGGCCACGTTGATAGGTTTATGTAAGAATCCGTCTTATTTCAATCCGGTAAGATATCCTGAGCGCAGTAGAGACAGGCGCAATGTGGTGTTGGGACAGATGCTTAAGGCCGGATATATAAGTGAAACGGAGTATGAGGAGGCACATGACGAGCCTCTGACACTTAATTTTCATCGTATAGATCATAAAGAAGGACTTGCAACTTATTTCAGGGAATTTCTCAGACAGTACCTAATGGCAGAGAAACCAATGCTTGCAAATTATCCGTCGTGGAATCATGTGCAATATACTACTGATTCTCTTGCATGGGAAACCGATCCGCTGTATGGCTGGTGCAATAAGAACACAAAGAAAAACGGTGAACATTATAACGTATATACTGACGGTCTGAAGATTTTTACCACAATTGACTCCCGTATGCAGCGTTATGCCGAAGAGGCGGTGCTGAAACATGTGGGCGGATACCTGCAACCGGCTTTTGATAAAGAAAACAAGAAGAAGCCAAATGCACCTTTTACGACCGCCTTAAAGCCTCAGGAGGTAAAGGATATACTGCAACGCTCGGTAAGACAGAGTGAACGATACAGGACAATGAAGGCCGCCGGAGCTACGGAAGATGAGATAATGAAAGCTTTCCGGACACCGATAGAGATGTCAGTCTTTACATATCACGGTTCGGTAGATACGGTTATGACTCCGTTAGACTCCATACGTTACATCAAATCATATCTGCGTTCAGGCTTTGTGAGTATGGATGCGACGTCAGGAGCCGTTAAGGCTTATGTCGGAGGAGTGGATTTTGCCCACTTTACCTATGATATGGCGACGAAGGGACGACGTCAGGTAGGTTCTACAATAAAGCCGTTCCTTTATTCGCTCATAATGTCTAACGGTATGTCTCCATGTGATTTGGCCCCCAATGTACAGCAGACTTACGGTAATTGGACGCCACGTAACGGCAGCAGGGCTCGTTATGGGCAGATGGTAACATTGAAATGGGCTTTGGCACAGTCAAACAACTGGGTGTCTGCTTACCTTATGAGTCTTGTCAATCCTTATGTTTTTCTCAGTCTGTTGCGTGATTATGGCATCAATACATACGGGGCATACCCGAGCATGGTACTGTGTCTCGGTCCTAACGAAGTATCTGTCGCAGAGATGGTAAGTGCTTATACGACATTCGCAAATAACGGGATACATTGTTCTCCGTTATATGTCACCAAGATCGAAGACAGTTCGGGCAACGTTTTGGCGGAGTTTCAGCCTCGAATGAATGAAGTTATCAGCGAAGAGAGCGCTCTGAAGATGCTTGATATGTTACAGGCGGTGATGAACGGAGGTACAGGTAGCCGAATGAGATACAGATACAATATTGATTGTGTTATGGGCGGCAAGACCGGAACTACCAACCGCAATGCGGATGCATGGTTTATGGGATTTACACCGTCGCTGGTTAGCGGTTGTTGGGTTGGTGGAGAAGATCGTGATATCCATTTTGATTCTACGGTAATGGGGCAGGGTGCCAATATGGCATTGCCTATTTGGGCTTATTACATGCGTAAGGTGTTTGCCGATCCTACACTCGGATATGACCCGAAAGAGACATTTACCATACCGGAAGGTTATAACTCGTGTGCCACAGATCCTGATGAATATATCTCAGGTGGCATAGAAGAAGTTTTCGAGTAATATCTGTTGCAGCCGATAACTCTTTAAACGTTTATCCAAACCCTAATCATAATATGTGAAAACTATTATGGTTA
The DNA here is from genome assembly GCA_051892655.1 of Prevotella sp. GTDB lineage: Bacteria > Bacteroidota > Bacteroidia > Bacteroidales > Bacteroidaceae > Prevotella. Next base: position 3,765 of record JBJFGK010000097.1, read on the forward strand.
GGGTTTGTAAGTAGCATACTTAGGACATGAAAAAAGTATGTTTTCATCGCGCAAAGACCATAGTAACGATGTATGTATATATGGCCTGTAAAAAAGGAATGTATAGGTCTTTGCCGGATAGTGATGTCTTGAAACTTACGATATGCCGTTTTCAGAACAACAGACTGCCAACCTGATAGAATAGGGCAGAGACAATCCATGCAAGTATGGTGGTGTATAAGGCGGCAAATACAGCCCATCTCCAGCTGCCGGTCTCTCCTTTTATTGCGGCTATTGTAGCGATGCACGGGAAATATATCAGCACGAAAAGCAGATATGAGAATGCTATGAGCGGTGTAATGCCGTCGTGGCTCATCTTTACATACAATTTGCTGTATTTCTCACTGTCTGCCATATCTTCGTCTGCAACGCTTTCGTCGTCGGCATACAGCACTCCCATAGTTGATGCGACAATCTCTTTGGCTCCTATGCCTGCCATAAGACTTACATCAAGCTTCCAATCGAAACCCTGAGGACGGAAAATCGGTTCAACAACTTTGCCTATTCGCCCAATGTAGCTTTGCTCTTGCTGTGTCTGACGATCAAGGCTGTCATTGTGCGGGAAATATCCTAAGGCCCATACTATAAGGCTTGCAACAAGTATTATGCCTCCCATTTTCTTCAGATACTGCTTCCCTTTTTCCCAAGTGTGGCGTGTGATGGCCTTCAAAGTAGGGAAACGGTAGGGTGGAAGCTCCATGACAAAGGGCGTGTCGTCCCCTTTTATCAGCCATTTGCTGAATATTCTGCTCATGAGTACCGCAAGGATTATGCCGGTTGCATATAGGGTTATCATGATTAAAGACTGATACTTGACGGCGAAAAAAGTACCGATTATCATTATGTATATAGGCAACCTTGCGCTGCAGCTTATCAGTGGCAATACCAATATTGTGATAAGGCGGCTGCGACGGTTCTCAATGGTACGCGTAGCCATTACGGCTGGAACATTGCACCCGAAGCCCATGATTAACGGGATGAATGATTTGCCGTGCAATCCCATTTTGTGCATTATCTTATCCATGATGAATGCGGCGCGTGCCATATATCCTGAGTCTTCCATGAAAGATATGAACATATATAGTATGAGTATTTGCGGCAGGAAGACAATCACTGCTCCCACTCCGGCTATAGCACCGTCAACAATCATATCTCTTATCGGACCGACAGGCAACCATGATGATAACATGCTGCTTATGGCTTCTACGCCGGCTTCAATCCAGTCCATAGGATATTGTCCGAGCGTAAATGTCACCTCAAACATGATGTAAAGGAAGATGAAAAACAAGGGGAAACCGAAATATCTGTTGGTTATTATGGCATCAAGCATGTGTGTCATCTGATATGTATCGGTCTTTTTGCCTTCCTCGCTGCCTGCTTCTTGCAACGCTCCGTGTATTATGCCGTATTTGGCATTCATTATTGCGGTCTCGCTGTCTTCTTTTGTCTCTTTTGTAATATAGTCTATGGCCCTGTCCCTTATCTTGAAAATATCATCTTTGTTGGGCAGTTCTTTTGCCACATTCTCTATTTTCTGGTCTCTCTCCAATAGTTTTATTGCCAGAAAACGGGTAGAATATTTGTGTCTTATCTGCTCGTTCTTTTGTATTTCCACCTTTACTTCATCTATGGCTTGCTCTATATATTTGCCATGATAGAGGTGTATGTGGCGTATATTGTTCTTTACGGGGTCCTTAATGCCCTCATACACATTGATAACGGTATCGAACAGCTCGTCTATACCACGTCCGCTTCGGAAGACAGTAGGCACAAACGGTATGCCGAACAGCTCTCCGAGCTTGTCATTGTCAAGCTTGTCTCCTCGCGCTTCAAACTCATCGAACATGTTTAATGCACCGACAATCTTCAAATTCATGTCAACAAGTTGTGTCGTGAGATATAGATTACGCTCCAGATTGCTTGCGTCAATGACGTTTATTATTACGTCGGGAGTGCTTTCAGTTATTTGTTTTCTCACGTAAAGCTCTTCCGGACTGTATGCAGACAACGAATAGGTGCCGGGCAAATCTACGATGTTAAATCTGTAGCCTTTGTATTCGGCATGTCCTTCTTTCGCATCTACGGTAACGCCGGAGTAGTTTCCGACACGTTCATGGGCTCCAGAAACGAAATTGAATAGTGATGTCTTGCCGCAGTTGGGGTTTCCGACGAGTGCAACGTTTATGGTATGACTTTTTTCCAATGCGGCTTTATGCAGCAAAACATCTCCGTCAGAATTGCTGACATTCTCTGAAATGTTTGTGATACCGAGTTTCTGCCGCTCCTCTTCCTCAATTTTTTTAGCCTCGTCGGTAGATACAATCTCGATCATCTCGGCTTCGGAGTGTCTTAACGACACTTCATATCCCATGATGCGATATTTTACAGGATCTTGCAAAGGGGCATTGAGCATTACGGTGACAATCTTGCCGCGTATAAAACCCATTTCAATGATACGCTTCCTAAAGCCTCCGTGTCCCAAAACCTTGACAATTATTCCTTTTTCTCCTGTCTTTAGCTCTGATAATCTCATTGTCGTATTTTTTGCAAAAGTAACAAAAATCGAATATATTTATATATCGTTTGAGTAAAAATACTCAATAATGATGATGCGGAAGTCGGTTTTGATGATGTCAATAGCTTTGTTTCAACAACTGACGATGTGTGTTAGGAACATGAAATAAAGCCTTTGCTTTGGCGAAAGAGATAAAATGATTACTTTTGCAATCAATTTTCAAGCTGTCATGATCACACTTTGCACACCAAATATCTGTGTCATGTGAAACAACAGCTTAAATGTTGGAAAATAACAATGATTTATGAAAGAAGCATCTTTTAAGGCCGCATTGTTCGATTTGGACGGCGTGGTTTTTGATACAGAAAGTCAGTACACGGTATTTTGGGGCGGACAATGCCGAAAATACCATCCTGAGATTCCCGGTTTGGAACATATTATAAAAGGGCAGACTCTTGTCCAGATCTTCGATAAGTATTTTGCAGATGTCGAGAACGAACAGCCTTTGATAGTGCAGCGGCTTCATGATTTTGAACGTGGTATGGACTATCGCTATATAGCAGGAATAACAGATTATATAACTCGCATAAAGTCACAAGGTGTGAAGACGGCTATCGTAACAAGTTCAAACAGAGACAAGATGGATGCTGTTGCCAATGTGCATCCCGAACTTGGAAATTATTTCGATGCAATCTTTACATCTGAAGATTTTGAACGTAGCAAGCCAGACCCTGATTGTTATCTAAAAGGTGCACGGCATTTCGGACTGCCATGTGGCGAATGTGTGGTTTTTGAGGACAGCTTCAATGGTCTTAAAGCCGGTCGTGCCGCAGGCATGAGAGTAGTCGGGCTTGCCACAACCAATGCAGCTGAAGACATACGACCGTATGCCGACGTGGTGATAAGCGATTTTACCGAGATGAAAGACCTTTTCTGAAAACACCGTAATACTCAAACATTAATGACATAATTTGCTGAAGTTGTATAAAAGTATTACTTTTGCACCTGATTTTTTAAAACATATATGACAAGCGTGGCAGACTTAGTGCCTGCAACAATGCCTGTCATGACATAAAAAAGACATTATAATATTATGGTTGGTTATTTAGTAAGCGACACTCGCAAAGTGACAACCCACCGCTTCATAGAGATGAAGCAACGCGGAGAGAAGATATCCATGCTGACCTCTTATGATTTCACAACGGCCGGCATTGTAGACGGAGCCGGTATTGATGGTATTCTTATAGGAGATTCGGCTTCCAACGTTATGGCAGGCAACGGTACTACATTGCCTATGACCATAGAACAGATGATATATCATGCAAAGTCGGTAACAAAAGCAGTGAAAAGAGCACTCGTAGTATGCGACATGCCTTTCGGTACTTATCAAGTAGATAGAAAGGAAGGTGTGAAAAACGCTATACGCATAATGAAAGAGAGTGGCTGTGATGCACTGAAATTAGAAGGTGGCATTGAAATAATAGATACCGTAAAAGGTATTCTTGATGCCGGAATACCTGTCATGGGACATTTGGGGCTTACACCACAGAGCATAAACAAGTTCGGTACTTATGCCGTAAGAGCCAAAGACGATGCAGAAGCCGACAAACTGAAAAGCGACGCTTTGTTGTTGGAAGAAGCAGGATGCTTTGCTGTAGTGCTGGAAAAGGTTCCGGCAAAACTTGCAACAGATGTTTCTTCACAGTTACGTATTCCGACAATAGGTATAGGAGCCGGCAATGGTACTGACGGACAAATACTTGTGGTGTCGGATATGTTAGGGATGACTAAAGGGTTCAATCCGAGATTTCTTAGAAGATATGCCGATCTCAATGCTATAATGACAGATGCCATAGGACAATATATAACAGATGTAAAAGACAAGTCGTTCCCTAACGCCGAAGAGTCATATTGACCGGAATCAAAAAAACAGATGAATAACGGTCACAAGCACTATCTTCTCTAATGGGATATGATAAATAACACAAACAATGTACACTCAGAATACACCGGTACACGTAAAACTGTGGCATAAAGACTTTTGGATCTTGGCAACGGCAAACATGCTTATAGCCATGTTTGCATATATGCAACTGACAATACTGCCGGATTGGATGAGCGCAAAGCTCGGATTTACGGATATTGAGATTGGCGTAGCTATGGGCATACATGGGGCAGGAGCCTTTATGTTGGGATGTTTCTGTACATTTCTCATACAGAAATACAGGCGTCATCATGTATGTATATCGGCTATAGCCGTTATGGTTGGCGTTATGGCCGGCTATTATTACATATTTCGTTATGGCTTGCCACAATGTTATATGTTTGCAGCAATAACTGCATTGAGGCTTATTGGAGGAGCAGCCTTCGGTATGGCGGAAATGGTATTGCTAAGTACGCTCATAATAGACAAATGCGAATCTTTCAGAAGGACAGAAGCCAATCATTCTGCAGCATGGTTTTCACGCTTCGCCCTCTCTCTTGGTCCTGCTGTTTCTGCTGTTGTAATGTCGTTGTCAGAACTTTCGCTGCTATTTATTGTTATTGCTGCAGTCGGTTTGGCTGCAATACTCCTTATTATGACAGTTGATTTTCCCTTTAAAGCGCCTGAAGACAATATAAAGAAATTCTCTCTTGACAGATTTTTCTTTGTACGTGGCAAATGGTTGTTTGTCAATCTTCTGCTTATAGCAACGGTCATGGGGCTGCTGTTTTCATATATGCAGTCATTGATATTTTATGGCATGTTGATGATAGGATTCTTCCTTGCACTTCTTGCACAGCGTTTCGTCTTTGTCAATGCAGAGTTGAAGAGTGAGGTAACGGCAGGAGTTATACTCATGGCAGCGGGCATTATGACAATGCTTTCTCCCGATATAAAGGCAGTAGGCATAGTTTCTCCTGTTTTAGTGGGATGTGGTTTCGGTCTGGCGTCATCGCGTTTCCTGTTATTTTTCATCAAACTTACGCAACACTGTCAGCGAGGAACAGTACAGAGTACTTATTTTCTGTCATGTGAAGCCGGTCTGTCTGTGGGTCTGTTTGTAGGTTATGCATTTGTAAAGGATATTGCCGGACTTGTAGTTGCTTCACTTGTGGCTCTTGCTTCTGCCTTAGTCATGTACTTGTGCTTTACACATTGTTGGTATATGGCCAATAAAAACAGATGATAACATTGAAATAGAAAGATTCAGACTATTGTCACGTATTTTATAAGAAAAACAATAACGGCAGGAACATGAAATTCCTGCCGTTATTGTTGTCATGTGCCATACAAAGATATGGCATTGCTGGCTTGGGATTATCAGTCATTTTGCAATGGAACGGCAAAGTATGACTTCTTGCCGGTAGGATAGATACCTTTGATATATAGTACAGGTTCTTTGCTTACCGAAGCCTCTTTAACTGCACTTTGAAGGTCGTCGATGGTCTTCATTGGCTTTTCGTTAACCGTTTGGATAATGAGTCCTTTGTTGATGCCTGCATCCTTGAACACGCCGTTGTTTACTTTTGTGACACAGAGTCCATAGCTGATGTTAAGTTGTTTTTTCTCTGCATCGTTGATTTCACGGAAATTGCATCCGAGAACGTCAAGATCCATGTTCTTTACAACGCCAGTGTTGCCTTGATTGTTTTTCAGAGTGACTGTAGTTTTCTTGCTGCTCTTCTTGTGAAGATAGGTAATGACTACTTTGTCTCCCGGACGCTTGTTGGCGAGATATTCCTGCAATTCTGCCATCTTCTTGATCTTCTTTCCGTCAATGGCTGTTATAACGTCTCCGTCAGAAAGACCTGCCTCGTGTCCTGCGCCATCTTCGCTGACTTTAGATATATAGATACCCTCCATTGTGCCGAGATCAATCTCTTTGCCTTGCTCTTTCTGACTGTCTATATACTTGTTTACATCAGTACCCTCAATGCCGAGAACAGCACGTTGTACTACACCGTATTGTTTCAAGTCAGATACGACCTTGTTCATAATGGTAGTAGGAATTGCAAACCCATACCCGCTATAGCTACCTGTCCTTGAATAGAGCATGGCGTTGATACCAACCAACTCGCCTTTCACGTTTACAAGAGCTCCGCCTGAATTGCCGGCGTTGATAGCAGCGTCGGTTTGGATAAACGACTCTATGCCGTTGCTGCCGTGAGCACCGAGTGAGCGTGCCTTAGCACTGACAATACCGGCTGTTACAGTAGAGTTAAGGTTAAACGGATTACCGACGGCGAGAACCCATTCGCCCACTTTCAGCTTGTCACTGTCTCCGATAGGCAATGTAGGAAGGTCTTTGCCGTCAATCTTTATAAGGGCGAGATCTGTGCTTGTGTCTGTTCCGATGATGCGTGCAGAAAATTCACGGTTGTCATCAAGCGTTACTGTAAGTTCGTCAGCACCTTCAACCACATGGTTATTAGTAACGATATATCCGTCTTGAGATATGATTACACCTGAGCCGGCACCTTCTTTCTTAGGTGTTTGTACCTGTCTTTTCTGTGAACCTCTGTTTCCCGGATTTCCGAAAAAGCCGAATGGGTCGAAGAAATCTCCAAACGGGTCAGATTGCATTTCAACGGTTTGCACCTTGCTGTTTTGTAGATACTTGATGTGAACAACTGCCGGAAGAGCCTTTTCTGCCGCATAGGTCAAGTCTACCGGTTGTCCGGGAATGTTGTTGGCATTAGCCTTGATAAAGGCACCTGCCGACATAGCGATAGCAATGATGCATATCGCACAAACGAAATAGTTTGATAATTTTTTCATTTCTTCTGTTGTTTTACAAATATGATATATTTACTCTTTTCATTTTCGACATGCAAATTTATGTCCTAAAATTGTTAATATGTAAATTTATATTGTTTATTTGCTTTCTTTTAACACAAAAAATGCTCATATTAACGGCTCTTAGTGAGTTTGTGAGATATTTTTACATTCGTTTAAACACGGCTTTACTTGTTTTTATTATAATGGATTGACTGTGGCATTGTTTACTTACAATAATCCCCAATCGGTCATAAAATTTTGTTTGCGTTTAATCTTTTACCGTTATGCTTTGCGATATTTCACGTAATAGGCAGTACCCGACCTGACATGAACCTTTTCTATTCCTTGAGCATTTGACAGATAACGACCAAAGGTTGTAAGGTTCTCGGTTACTGCAGTTGCTCCGGCTCGCTTGCGTATATAATCATAAATCTCTGAAGCTGTTAGTTTTAAGACATCGGGGTCATTGGCTGATGCTGTGTCAAAATAGTCATTGAAATATATGTCAGCACTATTTAGAAGTGCATATTTTCGATTATGGGCAATAACCTTCTCAATATCAGCGTCATTAAACCATCTGCGCACGTTGTTTCTTACGGCTACTGCGGCCTGTGCATATAGTTGCTCGTAGTTTATTGGCTTGTCAGTATCGATAGGACTTGTAACATTTACCACAAAGAAGCGGCGTGAGCCGGAAGGGTCACTTAATACATCGGTCATGTTTGATGTGGCAATAAACGAGGCACGTCTGCGCTCTGTCTCCAAACGACGTGAGTAAGGTCGCTTCAAAGGTATGCTTGCGAGTTGTATAGTATTCTTTAAAAATCCTTCTTGTGTTTTCTTTGATATGCTGTTGAACTCATCAATGTTTATGAGAAGGAAGTCTACCATTGACTGCATCACCTGTTTTTGGTTGTCAAACTTCAAGTTGTCAAGATAGCCCCAACGCAAATCTTGAGGCAGGAGCTGCCTGCAGAAGGTTGATTTGTGATAGCCTTGTGGGGCAACGAGCAGCGGAACGATGCTGTTGCCATATTTCAAGTTGTAGCCCATCCATTGTGCCACCATGCCAAAGAACCACATTCTGAACCATTGCTTCCATTGTTTCAGGTCTGTCTTCACTCTGTCGGCAAGGTCGCCGATATGGTCGTGACCGTCCCATTTGTTTGACATTTCAAAGAGATAGTCATCAACAGGATCAACGGCACGTATTCGTGACGAGTTAAGATAAATCATAACATCTTTGGGGCGGGCTTCTATGCCTGCCTCACGCGCATCAAGTGACAAGCCGTTAATGAAACGCAAGTCGGTAATCCTCCATCCCCAATAGAGTTGCTGCTTGTCAAGATACTCGGTCGCCCCTCTTACGGAATTGTAACGAAAGTCGTATCTTTTTGAGAGAAAAGTAACCAAAGCGCTTACCTCGTTGTTGTCATTGCTCTGCTTGGCTTCCATAATCGGCATTGGCGTAGGTTCCGTACCATTAATATTTAATGGTGTAGGATTATCTGTCAGTAAGGGGTTCTTGTCTGCACTAATTCGGCAACTTGACATTACTGGAGACGAGCCGTCGTTGATGCCCGAAGGTACTACAGATATGTTAAGCAACGATGAATAAATGGCAGATGCCACACCGTACGCCTTGCGGAAGAATTGCCCCATTTCTGCCTCATTGCCACGATGAGCTGTTTTTGGTAGTGTAACCTGTACAATTATCTTCAATGTTTGCCCGCTTGAGCCGATAAAAGCAGCCACTGTGGAAGGGATGATCTTTGCGATTTGTTTCAATTGTTCAAGACGTTCATTCTCTAATATCGGACCTGCCGAGAGCAGCAACATGTCGTTGTAGTCGCCCATTATTAATGCTCCGTTGTCTGCCTTTTTCAGTCGTGCCGATAAATATATACGATGTAACAACTCGTGCCTGTCAAGTGAATAGCAGTCATTGTATTTCAATTTATTTCGAAGCGTAGCTATATCATTGTTATCTATGTTCGCTTTTAGTCGGTCAATAAGTTTCTCAATGGTAATGTGCCACACTCGCGCCTGTTGTTTGTTGTCTATTCTGACCATTGACAGCTTGTTCGTTTTCTTGCTCATAATTGTT
>JBJFGK010000098.1:0-51411 GCA_051892655.1 Prevotella sp.
CATTTATCAAAGATTTCCGGAAGCCGACAACAAGCCGGTCATTGCCGTAACAGGTAATTTTGTTGATGGAGAGACACGCATTGCCGACCGCTATTACAAGTCAATTGTAACTGCGGGAGGCATTCCTTTTATCATGCCTCCATTGGCTGATAAAGACGTTATCATCAATACCCTTGACAGAGTTGACGGTCTCTTGCTTACAGGAGGCGGAGATGTAAACCCTTTATGGGTAGGTGAAGAACCCTCGCCGAAGTTGAGAAGTATCAATAGGGAAAGAGACGAGGCAGAACTGCTCACTGTTTCACTCGCATACAACAGGCGTATTCCCATTCTGGGTATATGTCGAGGTATGCAAGTTTTGGTTTCCGCACTCGGAGGAACGGTTGACCAAGATATAGAAGAGGCTTTTTCCAATTCACAAACCGGAACCGGCAACGGGCAAAATCATCATTCTTTGATAAAACACAGTCAGGATGCCGACAGGAACGAGCCTACACACACAATAAGAATCAGCAGGAACTCCATTCTGTATTCCATTTATGACAAGGAGATTCTTGCTGTCAATTCCATGCATCATCAGGCAGTAAGGAGTGGAGGCACACGTTTCCACGTAAGCGCAAAGGCTCCCGACGGCGTGATAGAAGCCATCGAAAGTAGCGAATTCAGACCCGTAATCGGAGTCCAATGGCATCCGGAGTGGCTGGAAGACAGTGGCGGACATCTCTTTAAATGGCTTGTAAAGAGTGCTTCCGACTTTTCTTATGCAAAACATCTGCATGAAAACATATTGACGTTCGACTCTCATTGCGACACACCGATGTTCTTTCCGGAAAACATCTGCTTTAATCACAGAGATGAGAAGATACTTGTCGATCTGCACAAGATGTCTGACGGTCATCAGGACGCTGTCACTATGTTGGCTTATCTGCCACAACCGAAAATGGGAGAGACATTCTCTTCAAAAGTCAGAATCAAGACCGACGGTCCTTTTGATTATGCCAATATCATCTTTGACAAGATTGAAGATATCGTAAGAGACAACAACCGGTATTTAAGTATAGCGAGAACCGCCGCCGACTTATATGAAGACAAACGGAAAGGACGCAAGTCCATAATGCTGGGAATAGAAAACGGGCTCGCCATAGAACATGATTTGCAGAATCTGGAACATTTTGCGCGTAGGGGCATTATATATGTCACATTGTGCCACAATGGGGACAACGACATTTGCGACAGTGCAAAAGGATGTAATACTCATCATGGTGTAAGCTCTTACGGCGCAAAAGTCATAGCCGAGATGAACCGTCTTGGTATCATGGTGGACATGAGCCATGCTTCGGAAAAGAGTTTCTATGATGCCCTCGATATCAGTGCCGACCCTATCGTTTGCAGTCACAGCAACTGTAAAAGACTATGTGACGTACCACGCAATCTTACCGATGAGCAGCTTAAGGTTTTGGCCGACAAGGGCGGTATATGCCAGATAACCCTTTATCACGGCTTCTTGCGCAATGACGGCAACGAGGCTGACATAAGAGATGTCATGGCACATTTGGAACATGCCGTTAAGATAATGGGTATCGAACATGTTGGTCTCGGCTCCGACTTTGATGGCGACGGAGGCGTTAAAGGGCTGGCTGACTCGTCTGAAATGATTGGTTTCACCCTTGAACTGATGCGAAGAAGATACAACGACCATGATATTGCGCGCATTTGGGGCGGCAACTGGCTGAGAGTAATGTCCGCCGTACAATCAGGGAAAAGATAACCGGAAAGAGAAACCACGCTTGACCGCTGTTAAGTATATCCTTTTTATCATGGCTGCCATGCAGCACATCAACTATATATACAGATGAGAACAACCGAAATCCTTTTACTTTTATGTCTCTTTGCCTCGCTTACATCTTGCGGAGGCAACAAGAAAGCCTCTGCCGACGGAGGACAAAATATTATAACTCAGCCCGTAGGCCCTTCTTTCTGTGCTGACAGCGCATATCTTTATTGTGAGAAACAATGTGCCTTCGGGGCAAGAACCATGAACAGCGAGGCTCATGAAAAGTGCGCACAATGGATTATATCAAAGTTCCGACAATTCGGTTGCACTGTCTTTCCGCAGGAAACGATACTCACAGGATATGACGGAACACAGCTTAAAGCCACCAACATCATAGCAAGTTATCGCCCTGAGATGACGACACGAGTATTGCTTTGTGCGCATTGGGACAGCAGGCCGTGGGCTGACAACGACCCCGACTCAGCCAATTGGCGCAAACCGGTAATGGCAGCCAACGACGGAGCAAGTGGCGTTGCCGTAATGCTGGAAGTGGCACGACTGCTCCAAGCCGATACGACAAAGTTAGACATTGGCATCGACTTTATATGTTTCGATGCGGAAGACTGGGGCATACCACAATGGAGTGACATGCAAGACAACGGCAACTCATGGGCTCTCGGCGCACAATATTGGTCACAAAATCCACATAAAGAAAACTATGAGGCCCGTTATGGCATACTTCTCGATATGGTTGGAGGACAAGGTGCCCAATTTTGGCAGGAAAGTTTTTCCAAACAATATGCACAAAGCATCGTAGACAAGGTTTGGGCAGCAGCAAAGACAGTAGGCTACGGCAGCTATTTCAATGACCGTGAAGGAGGAATGATAAACGACGACCACCTGCCGATAAACCAAAACACAAAAATCCCCACCATTGATATCATTCCATTTTACCCTGACTGCGCCCAAAGCAACTTCGGACCGACTTGGCACACCATAAATGATGACATACAACACATTGACCCTAACACCCTGAAAGCCGTAGGACAGACCATTATACAGGTTCTCTACAGCGAGAAATGATGCGCAACGAGACGATTAAGGCATTTAAAGCATGGACGGCCAAACAGACAAAATATAGTATTGACACCCAAAAGTGTTACTTCTGATAAACAGACAGGCTGCATCGTTTTTGCGGTGCAGCCTGTTCATTTAAGGAATCATATAAAACTATTCGGAAATCTTGCGATATTCTTCAAGATAATATTCCTCATAGGACTTCCCGTTTTCTGTATATTTATCAACACCTTCAACAACAAATTTGGAACTTGTCAGTTCTTTCACTGTTGACGTTACATAATAGATATCATCTTCTTCTATAATACAACATGTAATTTTCCCGTTTTTATAACTCCATGTACCAGTTACGTCCCAACTCCATTTGTTATTATAATATTCAGCTGTTTCGTAGGAACCATCAGCATTGAATTTAGTCATAAATTTAATATTGTTTGTCGTATATTCTTCCGTGACTATACCGTTTACTTTCTGTTGAAAAGTCAAAGAAACTCGTTCCCATGTGCCAACTAAATCTGATGCTGAACCGGAATCGTCATCGTCGTCAGAACAAGATGTGAATGTAACTGAAAGTAAAGCAAATAATATAACCGCTATCGGATAAAAATAATTTTTTAATGTTTTCATTGTTTTTGTTATTTGGTATAATTAAAAAATAATGTAATATTAAGTCCGGTTCCGGAAAAGAGACAATAAAAAAACGTGGACTAATAACTTCGTCTACGCTTTCTGTCGGTATTGGGGATAACCTTGCACACATATACGAGTAAAAGCCCACGCTAAAAGCGTGAGCATCAACTTTTACTCTTGTGTGCTTCTTCTAATTCCCCAATTTTCAGAAAGCAAGAATACAAGCTAACGCTTTTTTATCTTAATGTCTTCTGTCTGTCATGTTACATAGGCATATTGTTTTTTGTTTTGCAAAGATAATAAAAAAGAATAATTTAAATGATATTAAATGATTTTTTGGCGCTATACAATAATGTATTTATATGTTGATATTAAGAGATGAATAATTTTTCATCAAATCGGTATAAGATACCTCGTTTTTATGTCCGCAAGGGACTGTTCTTGAACGCATGGGGCAGGAAGTCTTGCGGACAGGTTTGAAGACGTAAATCTTCAAGAGTTGGAAGAGGGAAACGTGCCATTTGGGCCAACTTTTTCCGACAAAATTGATGATGATGACCGGTGCGACTTCTTGCGCCCGATAATTCAGGAACGGTCATTAGATTCTCCCTTTTCTGTGTTATAAACATATAGATTATAATCCTTAACAAGCATGTTTAAGTGAGCAAAACAATATGATTATACATCAAAACAACCGCTCTGACAAACAAAAGGTACAACCTACCTTGTCCGCAAGGATTTGACTTTGGTCTTCCTCTGCCGCTAACAAAACGAGACAATAGCCAATTACTGTCTTATCAGCAACATATCAAGGCATCTTTGCAATATTTCCCCTAAGCAGTTCGGAGCAAAAACCTTTGCGGGTGTATATTAAATAATCATAATTAAGAAGCGTCATAATAAAAAAATCACTATCTTTGGAAAATGGGATAAATATTTACGATTATGGCAAAAGGTAAAAAAAGGAATAGGAGATTAACAAAGAGGATAATATTTGAAATGTTACAGGACCTTTTCACGCAACATCCTAATGAAACTCTTACTTTCAAATATATATTCAAGCAATTAAACCTTGACACCCATCCTGCAAAGATGCTTGCGGTTGACGCTATGGAAGACATGGCTTGGGATGATTTTCTAAGCAAAACAAGCGAAAACTCGTATAAACTCAATACCAAAGGGCAAGTACAGGAAGGCGTGTTTGTCAGAAAGAGCAACGGCAAAAACAGTTTCATTCCCGATGACGGCGGCAAGCCGATATTCGTAGCCGAGCGCAACTCGCTATTTGCCCTTGACGGTGACCGTGTAAAAGTGACGTTCATGGCACGTCGCCGCAATCACATAAAAGAGGGTATGGTCATAGAAATATTGAAGAGAGCCCATGACACTTTTGTAGGAAATCTTCAAGTAGAGAAGGATTTTGCATTTCTTATATGCGACTCCAAAGTGTTCTCTCATGACATTATAATACCGAAGAGCAAACTTAAAAAAGGCAAAACAGGAGACAAAGCCATTGTAAAGATAGTGACATGGCCTTCTGAAAACAATAAAAACATATTGGGAGAAGTGGTTGACATCTTAGGCGTGACGGGAGACAACACTACCGAAATGCACGCCATTCTCGCACAATACGGCTTGCCATACAAATATCCCAAGCACGTAGAGGATGCGGCAGAGAAGATATCTGCCGAAATCACTCCGGAAGATTACAAAGAACGTGAAGATTTCCGCGATGTCACAACCTTCACAATAGACCCGAAAGATGCAAAAGATTTTGACGACGCATTGTCAATAAGAGAGATAGACAGCGGTCTGTGGGAGGTCGGTGTACACATTGCCGATGTATCTCATTATGTCACCGAAGGCTCGATAATAGACAAAGAGGCACAGAAGCGGGCCACAAGCATTTACCTTGTAGACCGCACTATACCTATGTTGCCTGAACGGCTGTGTAACTATATCTGTTCTTTGCGCCCGGATGAAGAGAAACTCACATACAGCGCAATATTCAACATGGACAAAGATGGCAATGTAAAGAGCTGGAGACTTGTACATGCCGTTATACGCAGCAACCGCAGGTTTGCATATGAGGAGGTTCAAGAGATACTTGAGCGTAACGGTGTCATAGACGGTACCGGACAGCCGGCTCCGGCACCCGGTCCGGAAGGCTATAAAGGGGAGTATGCCCGGGAAATAATAACGCTTGACTCTCTTGCAAAGAAATTACGTGCTGCAAGATTCAATGGCGGAGCGGTGAACTTTGACCGTGAAGAGATGCGTTTTGAGATAGACAACAATGGCAAGCCTGTACGTTGTTATTTCAAGAAGTCAAAGGATGCCAACAAACTTATAGAAGAGTTCATGCTACTTGCCAACAGAAGTGTTGCGGAAAGCATCGGTAAAGTGAAAAAAGGCACCAAAGCAAAGACATTGCCATATAGAATACATGACGTTCCCGACCCGACAAAACTGGAGAAACTGAAAGATTTCATAATAAAGTTCGGTTATAAGCTGAAAACGGCAGGGACGAAAAAAGAAGTGGCACGCAGCCTCAACAAACTTATGGATGAATGTCAGGGGCACAATGAACAACGTCTGATAGAAAATGTTGCGCTCCGTGCGATGATGAAAGCAAAATACAGTGTCCATAATATCGGGCACTATGGTCTCGCTTTTGAATACTACACCCATTTTACCAGCCCGATACGACGCTATCCGGACACTATGGTACATCGCTTGCTGACACGATACCAGAACGGAGGACGAAGTGCCAACAAAGAGTATTATGAAGAACTGTGCGAACATTCAAGCGACATGGAGATTGTTGCACAGAATGCCGAGCGTGAAAGTATAAAATATAAAATGGTGGAATATATGTCTGACAAAGTCGGCAACGACTATGCAGCCCATATCAGCGGCATCACTTCATACGGTCTTTATTGCGAAATTGACGATAACCATTGCGAGGGAATGATTCCTCTTCATGATCTTGATGATGACTATTATGACTTTGACGAGCGAAACTTCTGCCTTATTGGACGCCGTCATCACAATAAATACCAGCTGGGCGATGCTATCAAGGTTAAAGTGGCAAAAGCAAATATCGACAAAAGGCAGTTGGACTTTACGATTGTGAAATAACCATTTCCATACATTTAAAGATTTTACGACCGCAAGGGTCTCCTGACCCACCATATAACCATAAAAACATTTATCCCAAATCCAAAGAAGGATTTGGGATAAACAATTATAGAGTAGTATCTTTCTTTACTTTATCTGTTAAGCTTCCACACGCAACCGTCTTTTGTATCTTTAACTTCAAATCCCGCCTCAGCCAAACGGTCACGTATCTTATCACTGGTAGCCCAATCCTTATCGGCTTTGGCTTTGGCACGCAATTCAAGAACCATATCCACAACTTTGCCATAAGCCTCCTCACGTGATTCATTGTTTTCGGCATTTTCATTGCGAAGCCCCAATATGTCTACGGCAAAGAGGCGCATCGTCTCTGACAACTCGTTAAAACAATCTTCACATATTGTTGCCTTGTGATCTAAAATCTTGTTGATAACACCACAGGCTTCAAAAAGATAACTTATAACCTGAGGCGTGGCAAGATCATCATTCATGGCATCATAGCACTTTTGTCGGAGCTGCGTGACAACGGTCTTTGTATTGTCATCACATTTATCCGAGAACTGTATTCTTTGAAGATCTGCCAGACCGTTCATTAGTCTTTCAAGGCCTTTCTCGCTTGCCTGCAAAGCCTCATTGGAAAAATCGACAGTGCCACGATAATGGGCGGAAAGGATGAAGAATCTTATTGTCATTGGCGAATAAGCCTGTGTCAAAGAGTGATGTGAGCCGTTGAAGAATTGCTCCAATGTAATGAAATTGCCCAAAGACTTTCCCATTTTCTGGCCGTTAATGGTTATCATGTTATTGTGCATCCAATATTTAACCATTGGTTCCCCTTGACTTGCCACAGCTTGGGCAATTTCACACTCATGGTGCGGGAAGACAAGGTCCATGCCACCACCATGAATATCAAACTTGTTGCCTAAGTATTTACGTCCCATAGCCGTACATTCGCAATGCCAGCCCGGAAAACCGTCACTCCAGATACTCGGCCATCTCATAATATGTTCCGGTTGCGCTTTTTTCCACAAAGCGAAATCGGCCTGATTATGCTTTTCTCCTACACCGTCAAGTTCACGACTTGCGTCTTTCACATCATCAAGATTGCGTCCTGACAAGATACCGTAACGGTACTTCTCGTTGTATTTTGCAATATCGAAATAAACACTTCCGTTGCTTTCGTATGCGAAACCATTGTCAATGATTTCCTTTACAAGTTGCTCCTGTTCTATAATATGACCGGTGGCATGTGGCTCTATACTCGGAGGCAACACGTTAAGAGCCTCCATCGCCTTATGATACCTGTTTGTATAATGCTGGGCTATCTCCATCGGTTCAAGTTGTTCCAATCTTGCTTTCTTTGCAATCTTGTCTTCCCCTTCATCAGCATCGTGTTCAAGATGACCGACATCGGTAATGTTTCTAACATACCTTACTTTATAACCGATATGCTTAAGATAACGGAAAAGAACGTCAAAGGTTATTGCCGGTCTGGCATGTCCAAGATGCGGATCGCCATATACGGTAGGTCCACAGACATACATACCAACATTGGGTGCATGTACCGGTTCAAATCTTTCTTTACTTCTTGTAAGTGTATTATAGATTAATAATTTTTGTTCCATAAACATATTGATTTTAAAGTCTTGCAAAATTACACAAAACTACTATTATTGCAAAACAATAACGATAATTTGTGATTTATCCATAATTATTTTTTAACCTAAAGAGTCTATAAACTAAATGACAAATCTTAAAATCCTAATTTTTAGCACCTTCCATATATCTTTTACAAAAAAAGTTGTACCTTTGCAACGTTTTATCTTATCATGACTTACTAATTGCAATAAATAAATTAAAAAGACATGGCTTATACACGAATGACGGCTTACGAAGCCGCCACATTAATAAAGAACGGAGACAATTTGGGGCTTAGCGGATTTACCCCTGCAGGCACTGCAAAGGCCGTAACAAAGGAACTTGCAAAAATAGCCCTTGCCGAGCATGAAGCCGGAAGGGAGTTTAAAGTCGGTATCTTCACAGGCGCTTCAACCGGCCAAAGTACTGACGGAGATTTAGCCAATGCACAAGCCATTAAGTACCGTGCTCCATACACCACCAATCCGGATTTTCGCAAGCATGTAAATGCCGGAGAAATAGCATATAACGATATACACCTTAGCCAAATGGCACAAGAATTGCGATACGGTTTTATGGGTGATATCGATTGGGCTATACTTGAAGTTTGCGATATTGAGGAAGTCGGAGACAAATACAGAGTATATCTGACAGCAGCCGGCGGTATTGCGCCAACCGTTGCACGCCTTGCCAAGCATGTTATTCTTGAGCTTAACTCATTCCATAGTCCTGATGCCAAATATCTTCATGACGTATATGAGCCTCTTGATCCTCCTTATCGTCGCCCTATTCCGATAGTACATGTCAGCGACCGTATAGGTAAACCATACATTGAACTAGAGGCAAGCAAAGTTGTAGGTGTTATCGAATGTAACATACCTGATGAGGCAAGAGCCTTCAAGAGTGCAGATCCTATAACAGACCAAATAGGTCATAACGTGGCACAATTCCTTGTCAATGACATGAAACGCGGTATAATCCCCGACACATTCCTGCCATTACAGAGCGGAGTCGGAAGTACTGCAAATGCAATATTAGGCGCATTAGGCCACGAAAAGAGCGTCCCTGACTTTAACGTCTATACAGAAGTGCTTCAGGACAGTGTCGTAGGCATGATGCTTGAAGGTCGTGTTAAAGATGCATCCACTTGCTCTCTTACCGTATCTAACGAATGTCTTAAACAAATATATGACAATATAGACCATTTCAAAGGCCACTTAACATTAAGACAGAGCGAAATATCCAACTCACCGGAAGTCATCAGACGACTTGGCGTAATAGCTATAAACACAGCAATAGAAGTTGATATATACGGCAATGCCAATTCCACACATATCAGCGGAACGAAGATGATGAACGGCATCGGTGGCAGCGGTGACTTTGAGCGCAACGCATATATCAGCATTTTCACATGTCCTTCTACAGCCAAAGGCGGAATCATAAGTTCAATCGTTCCTTTTGTCAGCCACCAAGATCACTCCGAGCATGATGTCAATATCATAGTTACCGAGCAAGGAGTCGCTGATTTAAGAGGCAAGTCTCCTATCGAAAGAGCCAACCTCATCATTGACAATTGCGCACATCCTGACTACCGTCCTATGTTGCATGAATATCTTAAGATTTCATCTATGGGACAGACACGCCACAACTTACGTGCTGCTTTTGCCATGCATGAAGCTTTGGCGTCAAAGGGAGATATGCACCTTGCAGATTTTTCCAATTTATAAAAGACAATAACTCTATGATCTGAGCTGTTCTTGTGATTATTATTCTCAGGAAAGCTCAGATTTATTTATCCCGACACAGCAGAGAGTGATATTCAAGTTCACATCATAGGCTTATAGCTGTTATACAAGCCTCTATACTACGGACTTTTACACGCATAACCGCTCAAATATGCAGACATGAACAATATAGATCAAGACATACCGTTCTCTGTCAAAGGGAACAGACATGAATGTAAATCCGTGCTTGTCACAGGTGCGAGTGGTTTCATCGGCAGTTTTATCGTTGCGGAAGCCATACGTCGAGGTTATGAGACGTGGGCTGCGGTAAGGAGAAACAGTTCAAGAAAATATCTTCAAGATCCAAAAATCCACTTCATCGAACTTGATCTTAACAATCCTGAGCTCCTGACAAGACAACTGTCCGGACACGACTTCTGTTATGTTATCCATGCTGCGGGAATTACAAAGAGTACAGATAAAGAAAAGTTTTTAAGTGTCAATGCATACGGCACGGCCAATCTTGCCGAAGCTGTAATGAAAACATGCAGTTCTCTCAAACGCTTTGTTTTCCTAAGCAGTTTAAGTGTCATGGGGCCGGTACATGAAAAAGAGCCATATATTGACATTAAATCATCAGACATTGCCGTTCCCAACACCGCTTATGGACGAAGCAAGCTGGTCGCTGAACGCATGCTTTCCGAAACAAAGGGACTTCCATATATCATTATCAGACCCACCGGTGTCTACGGACCGCGAGAGAAAGACTATTTCATGATGTTTAAAAGCATAAAGAACCATATGGATTATGTTGCAGGATATCGTCATCAAGATATTACGTTTGTCTATGTAGACGATGTCGTACAAGCCGTTTTTCTCGCTTGCGAGAAAGGCAACAACGGTTCACAATATGCTATCAGCGACGGGCAAGTCTACACTTCAACGGCTTTCAGCGACTACATTCGCCGCGAACTTGGCAATATATGGGTGATACGCCTGAAAGCTCCGTTATGGTTTTTGCGTATAGTAACACTTATAGGCGAACTTGTCGGACGAGCAACAGGTAAGATTTCAGCCTTGAACAACGACAAATACAACATCCTGAAACAACGCAATTGGCGCTGCGACATCACTCCCGCAATCAATGAACTGGGATATACCCCTTCTGTTACGCTTGAAGAAGGTGTACGGCGCACCGCCGAATGGTACAAGTCAAACAAATGGTTGTAAAATCCATATACTTAACTACATGTACATTGCATTATGTACAACACTTATTTATATTATGACTGTCATGAAATTCATCAAAGATTTGTTTTCCATAGAGAAACGTCCCGTCAAAGGATTGTTTGCCCTTGAATGGGTAGTAGTGGCATATCTCATACTCACTCTTATCGTAGTAATGTTCACATATACCAAAGCACCAAATCCGGATGCAATGATATGGGGGCGTATACGCATTGCTTTCATCACAGCCGCACTATGGGGAGTATATCGTATGATACCATGTCGTCTTACACGCTTTGCACGTGTTGCCGTACAAATGGCGCTTCTCGGATGGTGGTATCCCGACACTTATGAACTAAACAGGATGTTGCCCAATCTGGACCACATTTTTGCAGGTTACGAGCAAGCTGTTTTCGGGTGCCAACCGGCCTTGTTATTTCACAAAGCTTTACCATATCCTGTTGTCAGTGAACTCATGGATATGGGATATGCGTCATATTATCCTATGATATTGGTTGTCGTGCTGTTTTATTTTGTATTCCGTTACAAAGAATTCGAGCGTGCCGCATTTGTTATATTGGCATCTTTTTTCGTATATTATATCATTTTCATTGCATTGCCCGTAGCCGGTCCTACGTTTTATTATAAAGCAATCGGCATAAACGCGGCGGCAGGAGGTACGTTTCCCAATATAAACGATTATTTCAACTATTGCCAAGATTGCCTGCCAAGTCCCGGCTATGCAAAAGGAATATTCTATAATCTTGTGGAAGAGGCAAAAGCCGCAGGAGAACGTCCTACAGCAGCATTCCCAAGTAGCCATGTAGGCATCAGTACGGTACTAATGCTTTTAGTCTGGCATACGGGCAACCGTCGTTTCCTATATATACTTACCCCGTTTTATATATTCCTGTGTCTTGCGACAGTGTACATTCAAGCTCATTATGCCATTGATGCCATTGCCGGTCTCATAAGCGGAGTTGTATTGTATTTCTTCCTGATGACCGTATCACGGAGAATGAAGTCCTGATGACGACACCGGATTTGCAACATTATATATTTACGAGTTTCCACTATCAATTATCATGAGTAAGAAAAGCAATGATATATACCATCTGAAAACAAGAAAAATGTTTCTCTTTCTTGTTCTTGTTGTTGTATTCCTCTTGCCTGCTGTCTCATCCGCCCAAAATGCAGAAGACCGTAAAGTGGATATGGACTCACCGACATTTGTTCCGCTTGTAAAGGTCAGCAAAGTGCAAATCGACGGAGACAGCATACAATTTGTAGAGCTTAACAATGTCTATGTCTATCCCCAACCTACGTTCAAGACATCCCGCCAACGTGCGGCATACAACCGCCTTGTCTATAATGTAAAGAAAGTATTGCCCATAGCCAAAGAAGCCAACAAAATCATTGCAGAGACATACATGGCACTACAAAGTTTACCCGACAAGAAGTCGCGCGATGCTCACATGAAGCGCGTTGAGGCAGATATCAAACGCCAATATGGTCCTCGAATGAAAAAACTGACATATTCTCAAGGCAAGCTCCTTATCAAACTTGTCTATCGCGAATGTAATTCTTCGGCCTATGACTTAATACGTGCTTTCATAAGTCCTGTGAGAGCAGGTTTCTATCAGGCATTTGCATGGACTTTCGGTGCAAGTCTGACAAAGAAATATGATCCGGAGAAAACCGATCGTCTTACCGAGCGTGTCGTTTTGATGGTCGAGTCCGGACAACTCTAACTCTTCCGATAATATAAATTAAAAAAGATAAAATTACCGACAATAGGTCTTTATATTATCTATTTTTCTTATTTTTGCATTTGACAATGTTGATTTTGAACGACAATCATACATTTTAATGTTGGTTACACCTTTGGTCTGTATTTTATTTGTCTTAAATTGTATATAAACACTAATTTCTAAAGATATAAGTTATGTTAAACAAGAAAGTGGAAGATGCGCTTAATGCGCAAATCAATGCAGAATTATGGTCTGCTTATTTGTATCTCTCCATGTCGGCTTATTGTCATTCTGCAGGACAGCCGGGCATGGCTAACTGGTTTGAGGTTCAATTCAGCGAGGAGCAGGATCACGCAAAAATCCTATTCAACTACATCAACTCACGTGGCGGTCGTGTTACTTTAAAACCTATTGATGCCGTTCCAACAGAGTGGAACTCCGTTCTTGATGTTTTTGAAAACACTCTTGCCCACGAGCAGAAAGTAACATCTCTTATCAATGATCTATTTGCACTTACTACGGCAGAGAATGATTTCGCCACACAAAGTATGTTGAAATGGTTCATAGACGAGCAAGTTGAAGAGGAAGAGAGCGCCCAGGAGATCATTGACAACATAAAGATGATCAAGGACAACGGTTACGGTATATACATGCTTGATAAAGAACTTGGCGCCCGCACATATTCTCAGGCATCACCTCTTGCAGGAAAGTAATACGAAAACCATGATGTCTAAAGATTACGACATCTTTTGACATCTGTTTATACAATTATAAAAAGAAGCGACATGAGAGGAAACATTCCTCAGTTATGTCGCTTCTTTAATTATTTATTTGCAGACAGGGTGCTCTATGCCTCTCTCTGTTTTGTTCCCATACGAGCCTCAACCACATTAATCACATAGTCTCCAAGTTTCTCACACTCACAGATGATATCCATATAGGCAGTACCTATCTCATAAGTGTACTCATGGGCACTCATGTCATTGATGTTCTGGCTCTTCAACTGGTCACGATAATTGTTTATCTCATTCTCTATATTGAACGATCTGTTAATATCAAGACGGTCTTTACGTCCCGAGAGCATCACTGTCATCTGTGTAAGGCTGTCATCGGTAAGCTCAAACATCTGGTGTATATGTTCATACTGTCTTTCGGTAAAATCTTCCTTACCCGTCATCTTGCGGTTTATGGTACGCGCTATGTTGTAACAACTGTCGCCAATACTCTCTATCTCGGTTATTTCTCTAAGCATTGCTCTTATTTTCGCCTTTGTTTCATCGCTAAGATGAGCATCGCCAACACTGTCAAGATACTTTGCTATCTCAATTTCCATATTATCTGAGATACTCTCATATTTCTCTATCCGGCTGAACAGTTTGGAGAAAGCGGCATCATTGTCTGTATGAAGCAACTCGCGGACAAAGCCGAACATCTTCTGAATTCTCTGTGCAAAGAGTTGTATTTCCTTTTGCGCTTCAAGCACCGATAGTTCCGGAGTTTCCATAATAGAGTTTCCGCCGATGTATTTCAGTCGGAACTCGTCTTCCATTTCATTTACTTTCGGTTTGATAAGCCAGCAGACCATACGCTCTATCTGTGGTATGAACCACATCAATATCAAAGTATTGCACACGTTAAACGAGGTATGGAATGCCGCCAATACCACAGACAGCTTCAGCGGATCAGGAGTATGCACCTGAGGATTATAGTTTACCATGTGGCACACGGCATTGACAAATGGATAAAACAGTATCATTATCCATATCACACCAAACACATTGAACACTAAATGTGCCAAAGCCGCACGGCGCGCCTGAGTATTTGCGCCAAGAGCTGCAAGGTTAGCGGTTGCCGTAGTACCAATGTTCTCTCCCATAACGAGTGCAATACCGAGATATATAGGCAGTACTCCACTGGAACAAAGCACCATCGTAATGGCCATAAGTGCCGCCGATGACTGCAACATACATGTCAGAACCGTACCTATTAACAAGAATATTATTATGGTAACATAGCTGTTTATGTCAAAAGAGCCGAAGAAATTCAGCACGTCCTGATTGTGTCCAAGATCCATTTCTTTGCCTGTCTCGCTGAGAAGTGCCAAAGAAAAGAACATAAAAGCGATGCCGAAGAGGAAATCACCAATATACCTGTGACGACGGGTATATATCAGTATTATACCTACTATAAAAGCCGGGAACACTGCATCAAGGAAATTGAATGAGAAACCCAAGCTCATTATCCATGCCGTGAGCGTTGTTCCGATATTGGCACCCATTATTATGGATATTGCCTGTGCCAATGTAAGAAGTCCGGCATTGACAAAAGACACTGTCATTACCGTTGTTGCCGACGACGACTGTACCGAACACGTAACAAACATACCGGTAAGCATACCCGTCACACGGTTTTTGGTCATCGTTCCAAGAATGTGTCGCAACTGCGAACCTGCCATTTTCTGCAAGGCTTCACTCATTCCTTTCATACCATAGATAAGGAGAGCCAAAGCACCGATAATCTTTAAAAAAATCCAAATCGACATATAAATAATATAAAAATGTTGAGCGCGGTCGTACGGTTACGGGCTTTTTACCTATATTTGCCCTTGTTAATATATGGGATTATCATCATTAGTCCCTGTATATTTTACCGTCACCCCTCTATAAGGGATGTTCTGTATGTTTCACCTATATGCTAATACTATTAACAATTATGAAACAGATGTTACAAATACGTTGCAAAAATAATAAAAAAACTAAAATTATAGAAACAGGCAGCCTACTTTCTGATGTCTATAATGATTTTGGACTGCAAATGGAGTATGGTCCTATGAGTGCGTCTGTCAATAATAAAATTGTCGGACTTGACTATCGCCTGTATCATAACACCGATGTCAAATTCATTGATATTACTACGGCATCAGGTTCAAGAGCCTACACACGAACTCTGTTTTTCATACTTTGCAAGGCCTTACACGACTTATGGCCGGAGGCAAAAGTGGTTATAGACATTCCCGTATCCAACGGCTACTACTGCGATATACGCATTGGAAGACCTGTAACCGATACCGATGCAGACTCCGTAAGGGCTCGTATGCAGGAGATTATAGACGCCGACATCCCTATATGCAGGCACGAAAGCCTAACAGACGAGGCTGTCGCCATGTTCAAGTCTTTAGGTATGGAGTCTAAAGCCAAGCTGCTCAAAACACAAGGCAAGCTATATACGGTATATTATGATATCGACGGCTATAGTGATTACTATTACGGCACACTGTTGCCACGCACCGGAATGATTTATCTTTTCGGCATTGAGAAATATTATGACGGGCTTTTGCTGCGCACACCATTGCGTTCCGACCCTTCACAACTTGGTCCGCTGATCAAGCAAGACAAGATGTTCGAGATCTTTCAAGAGCATCACCGATGGCAAGACATTATCGGTGTACGCACAGTCGGTGACTTTAACGAGGTCGTTGCCCAAGGTTATGCCACAGGACTCATAAACATATCTGAAGCATTGCAGGAGAAAAAGATTGCACATATAGCAGAAATGATTGCAGGGCGCAAAGATGTGCGGATGATACTCATATCAGGGCCGTCTTCAAGTGGCAAGACTACGTTCTGCAAACGTCTGTCCGTACAGTTGTTTGCATGCGGAATAAAACCCGTCGCCATATCATTGGACGACTATTTCGTTGATCGTGACAAAACTCCGCGCGATGAAAAGGGAGAGTATGATTATGAAAGTCTCTACGCTCTTGACCTCCCTTTGCTCAACAGACATCTCAATGCCCTGTTCAGAGGCGAGGAAGTGGCTTTGCCACGTTATGATTTCCAAACGGGAAAGAGTATAAAGGAAGCCTCGAAGCTAAAGTTAGAGGCCGACAATCTGCTTGTATTGGAAGGCATACATGCACTCAATCCGGAACTTACCGCCGATATTCCCGACAAGCTGAAGTTCAAGATCTACGCTTCAGCCCTAACGACAATACTTCTCGACAGCCACAACTATATTCCCACAACAGACAATCGTCTGCTCAGACGCATCATCCGCGACCACAAATATCGCGGAGTAAGTGCTCTTGATACTATCAGACGTTGGCACAGCGTACGTGCCGGAGAGAACAAATGGATATTCCCATATCAAGAAAATGCCGATGTAATGTTCAATACAGCACTGCTTTTCGAGCTGGCAGCAATCAAGACACAGGCGACACCACTGTTGGAACAAGTTCCCGAGAACGTAGACGAACATGCGGAAGCCTATCGTCTGCTCAAGTTTCTAAAATACATATATCCCATACCAGACCAGCAACTGCCGCCAACATCACTGTTACGCGAGTTTCTCGGAGGCAGTTCGTTCAAATATTAAGCTCATCAAGCAGCCGGCATCTCCACGCCTGAATGTTCCTAATCACTATAAACATTACGGAACGCTTGTATTGACAAATAGAGAACATTCATCAATCACATCCTAACGGTTCTGTTTGCAAATCAGAAACATGATGTTTTCGGGTCGTAACTATGCCGTTTACATATGCTAACTACGCTATTTAGGAGTCCTAAATAGCGTAGTTACGTTTCATGAGTTTAATCGCAGGCCTTCGCGACAAATACTACGGGCATTAACGGCCTTGTGAGCTAAAGCCGCAAATAACGGTCAATAATATTTTAACGCGCTGAAATCTTTCTCCAAGCATAGATGATATATGCAAGGACAAAGGGTATCAGCAGTGACACGACAGCCATTACGCCAAGCGTAAAAGGACTGCTACAACTGTTAGTTATCGTAAGGCTGCTCTGTATATCGTGCAGCGACGGATAGTAAGCCGTATTGTTAAGCCCTGTTACCAGCAGCAAAGAAAGTACGACAAGCACTGCCCCTAACGACGAAGGCCAAAATCCGCATGTGTAAGTTGCAGAGAATACGGTGCGGAATGTGCCGTACAAGAATAAAGCAACACCTAAAACCAAACCGACAAGAACAGGCCACATATGCGTAAAGTTAGTGAGATACTTATACGGAACGGCTGTTATCATGCCGTCTTCTGCTGCCTCGTAACCGTCCATAAGGAGTATATGACCTAAAGAGACCAAGAATGTAGCGAGAAAGAGCACAAGACATCCGACAAGACGTACGCTGGCACGACTGCGGATGTTCTCATCTGCCACACTGTTTATTATATATAACAGACCGAGAACTTGTGCAAGAAACATCACAGCAAGCCCAAACAGGATGTTCCAAACGTCAAGAAAAGCCTCAAGACCATAAGCGGCACCGGTCCAACGGCTTATGATCGGATTGCCTCCACTAAGGAGATTGCCTTTGTCAATAACAAAGTCAGCACCATTGAAAAGTGTAGCTACAGCTACACCAAGCAGCAACGGCCCGGCTATACCATTAAGCACAAGAAACGCCTGAAAGGTCTTTTCGCCAAGCAGATTGCCCAGTTTGGTCTGAAATTCATAGCTTACGGCTTGAAGAACAAAGGTAAGCAGAATTGCCGTCCACAACCAATAGGCACCTCCAAAGCTGGTACTGTAAAACAAAGGGAACGATGCGAAAAACGCTCCGCCGAATGTTACCAACGTCGTAAACGTAAGTTCCCATCTGCGCCCGGTACTGTTCACTATCTTCCTACGCCCTTCTTTATTGTAGCCAACAAAGAACATAAGGGCGTTAGCACCTTGCACGAACATCATAAAAGTCAACAGTGCTCCCAGCAATGATACCAAGAACCACCAATATTGTTGTAATAACTCGTAACTCATAACAGCTGTCATTAAGGTAAAACTTTATATACTTTATTTATATGTTTCGTCTTGCTAAATACCTATTATGCCGACGGTCCCTTCTTTATAGCCTTGCACATGATGCTTATCTCCACAGCAAGCAGCAACGTGAACAATGCAAGGAAGACAAAGAACGTAAGCATTACGGAACTTGACGGTATGTCTGACACTGCGACCCATGTAGGAAGCATGTCCTGTATAGCCCACGGCTGACGGCCAAACTCAGCGACAAGCCATCCAGCCTCGCTTGCTATATAGCCCAAAGGTAGCATTACAAGAGCAACAACATGCAGCCATGTGACACGCGTGATGTCACGACGATAAGCAAAGAATATTACTACTATGAAGAAAAGTACGAACAACGTACCCAGACCTACCATTGCGCGAAATGCCCAAAAGCATATAGGCACATAAGGAACTATCTGATCCGGACTGTCCACATAGCCATAACCGAAATACGAAATATCATCGGCAAGAGCCGCTTTATGGGCAGTAAGAGCCTCTGTGTCGTTGCGTTTGTCTGCCTCACGATATGCAGACAAAGTATTAACAGCCCTTCGGCCACGCTCTATCTTATCGTCCAAAGACAAGGCAACAGTACCATCAGCCTGCGTATATCCGCCTTTTATGATGTCATTGATGCCGGGAACATAACCGTCAAGACTGCGAGTGGCAAGAAAGGAAAGTCCATTTGGTATCTCTATGCGAAGCGGATGAGACTCACTACCGGCATAGTCAGGCTGTCTGAACGGATTAACCCAAGCAATGGCTGTTAGTCCTACGCCCTCTCCTCCATCATAAAGAGCCTCCATAGCCGCCAATTTCATAGGCTGTACCTTTGCCACCATGTATGCGGAATGGTCGCCGGTATGCATAGCCATAAGTGAAGACAGCAGTCCAACGACCGATGCAATCTTTACACTCTTCAATGCCAACAACCGCTCAAAGCCGGCCTTAGAATCATCATCGCCGGCCTTACGATTGCGCAACAGGTAATAGCAACTCACGGCAACAACAAAAATGGCTCCGATAATCCATGCCGAAATAACCGTATGACAGAACTTATCAACCGCAAACGGTGAAAGTGCGACTTCTGCAAACGATGTCATTTCATTACGAACAGTATCAGGATTAAACGTCTGACCCACCGGATACTGCATCCAAGCGTTGGCTACAAGTATCCACCATGCCGATAACGTTGCGCCAATACCTGTAAGCCATGTCGCAGAAAGGTGGAAACCACGTGACACCTTATCCCAACCGAAGAACATAACACCTACAAACGTTGCTTCAAGAAAGAACGCCACAATTCCCTCTATGGCAAGTGGCGCTCCGAAAATGTCTCCTACAAGCCATGAATAATTGCTCCAGTTGGTGCCAAACTCAAACTCCAATATTATTCCGGTGGCTACTCCCATTGCGAAATTTATACCGAAAAGCTTCTGCCAAAACCTTGACACATCCTTCCAGAACGTTTTTCCTGTACGATAATAGCAAGTTTCGACAATGCCCATAATAAGAGCAAGACCCAATGTTAACGGCACAAAAAGCCAATGATATATGGCTGTAAGTGCAAACTGCGCCCTCGACCAGTCTACAACAGCCGATTGGGCACCTAAAAACATGTCTGTCATAATACTTATAATTTTTTATTAACGTTAATCACTCTATTGTTTTGCAGTCCGAAAGCACCGAAAAAAGGCCGCATTTAAAATACATGCTGCATCTGTCAATTACCTTTGAACGGTGCCAACAACCTGCCGCCAACATATTCCGACTCATTTCCGGGTGTTGATTTAAGGCTCAATATATCCGGCATGAAGAACAATTTAAGTACAAGAAATATTATTAACAGTTTGACAATTACCACAAGCCACAAAGTACGGCCTATACCCATGTGGGCAAAACCGTCACGATAAAAACGAAACAGTCTGTAAAACAAACTTGTATTTTTCATGGTTCGACAAGATATGGTATATTGCAAAAATAATCATTCTTTTTTATTTTGTTCAAAAAATCGGTAAAATTACTTATAAAAAGTATATTTAACATTGCATTTGAGCCAAACCCTTGTCGCTTTGGCATAAATGCTCTATTTTTGCAACAATACATATTGTCTGCAATACAGGCATATACAACATTGTCTATATACATACAGACACGGATGCAAGAATATTTAAGATGATAAATTAAACATACAAATATGAACAAAAAAATCATTATTGCAATTACAATTATAGTCATTGCGCTATTAGGATGCGTAGTTTATCTCGCGCTTAACTTGCAAAAACAACAGCAAGAAAACAAAGACATGCAGGAACTTGCGGCTCTTGACAAAGCTGAAATGGAAAACGAATACCAAAGATTTGCCGATCAATACAGCGAAATGAAGTCAAGAATAACCAACGACTCACTTATTGAACAGCTGACACAAGAGCAATTGAAGACTGAAAAACTATTGCAAGAACTCAAAAACGTAAAGAGTAACGATGCAAGGGAAATAGCGCGACTGAAAAAAGAATTGGCCACTTGTAGGGCGGTCATACGCAGTTATGTGCTGGAAATAGACTCTTTGAACAGACTAAACCAGAACCTTACGGCTGAAAACACAAAGGTTAAAGGACAGTATGAAGAGGCCACAAGACAAATAGAAGGCTTGAATGCAGCTAAACAGTCGCTGACTGAAAAAGTGGCAATAGCCGCGCAACTTGACGCAACGGGCATATCTATGACTGCAAAAAACAAAAGAGGCAAAGTTACCGACAATCTAAAAAAATGCAAGACATTACAAGTAAACTTCAATATTGCCAAAAATGTAACCGCCACAAACGGCATGAGAACAATATATGTCAGAGTTACGACACCTACAGGAGCCGTATTGTCACAAGGCGGAACATTCACTTATGAAAACAAAAATCTGCAATACTCCATGAAAAAGACCATTGAGTATACAGGAAACGAGACTCCTATAACCGTTTATTGGGATGTTAACGAGTTCTTAAGCAATGGTACATACAATGTAAGTATCTTTGCCGATGGCAATATGATAGGTTCCAAGAACTTCTCTTTCAAATAAAACATTCAGCTTACCTTAAACAATAAAAGGATTTTTCATCTTATATATATATTATGATTAGAAAACTTCTTATCACAATATTACTGTTTTTCACGACCTATATCTATGCGCAACGACCGCTATCTCTTGATAGCTGCCGGCAGATGGCACTACGATATAACAAGCAAATAAGCATTGCCAGACTCAATACTGATATGGCAAGGGACACCCGACGTGCCGCAAAAACCAAGTATCTGCCACATATAGACTTCGTCGGAGGCTACGAATATGTAAGCAAAGAAATATCCATATTAAGCGAAACACAAAAGGGACTGATAGGAAACATAGGGTCTGTAGCCACAGGACAGATGTCGGG
Source organism: Prevotella sp. (assembly GCA_051892655.1). Classification (GTDB taxonomy): domain Bacteria; phylum Bacteroidota; class Bacteroidia; order Bacteroidales; family Bacteroidaceae; genus Prevotella. The sequence goes on from JBJFGK010000098.1 coordinate 22,186, forward strand.
AACCATGCAATCGTTCCTTTCTGACATGGCGGCACAAGGATTAATGACTCCTCAAGAAGCACAAGCCATAGGACAAATTGCAAACAAATACATGCCGGAGATACAAAACAACGGCAATACTCTTGGACAACAGATTGTCGATGCCTTTAAAACAGACACCAAACATATGTTCGGAGCAGCCATAATGCTTACACAACCGATATACACAGGAGGACGTATAACGGCTGCAAACAAGATGACGGAGATAGGAATTGGCTTGGCTGAAGAGGCTCTTGATGATCGTAGGCAAAACACTATATGGGAAACAGACAACGCATATTGGACCGTCGTATCATTAAAAAACAAGGAAAAATTGGCTGAGAGCTATCTGGACCTTGTAAAAAAACTCTACGACGATGTGCAGAAAATGATATCTGAAGGCGTAGCGACAAAGGCTGACGGTCTGAAAGTGGATGTCAAGATGAACGAAGCTGAAATGCAGCTGACACAAATACAAAATGCGACGTCATTATCCAAAATGTTTTTATGCAGACTATGTGGCATACCGATAAACGGAGAAATATCTCTTGAAGACGAAAACAACAGCGAAATATGTGCCGGAAATGAATTCAGCGATGGCAATATTAGTTATGAAGACATACAGAACGCAAGAGAAAACAGGTCAGAAGTGAAAATGCTTGACAAGGCGGTACAGATAAGCAGACAGAAAACAATAATTGCAAAGGCGGAACGATTACCGCAAATAGCTCTCACAGGGGGATATATGGTCAGCAACCCTAATGTGTACAATGGATTTCAAAGGAAATTCAGTGGAATATGGAATATTGGCGTAATGGTAAAGATGCCGATATGGGATTGGATGGAAGGAGCCTATAAGGTAAGAACATGCCGAACAGCGGCCAATATTGCGGCAATGGAACTTGAAGATGCCAAAGACTTGGTGGAATTGCAGGTCAATCAAGGCGCTTTCAAATTGTCTGAAGCCCACAAAAGACAACGATTGGCCGACAGAAATATAACACATGCAGAAGAAAACCTGCGTTGTGCCAATCTCGGATTTAGGGAAGGAGTGATGGATGTCACCGATGTCATGTCCGCTCAAACGGCATGGCTAAAGGCCTATTCACAAAAAATAGACGCAGACATCGACATAAAACTTTCCCAGACAAACATGAAAAAAGTTCTTGGTGAAAGGATATATTGACAAAAACAAACCTAATCTTAATTAACAATTCAATAGATTATGACCCAAAAATCACAACATAAGAGCATAATACTTACTATGGCGGCACTCGGAATTGTCGTAGTTGCCATAGGTATCATTGGCTGGTTTACACTCGGACATCAGTCGGAAATAATACAAGGAGAGGTGGAAGTATCAGAATACAGAGTATCAAGCAAGGTTCCGGGACGCATTGTGGAGCTGAGAGTAAAAGAGGGAGACTATGTCAAGGCAGGAGATACTCTCGCCATTATAGACGCTCCGGACATCGAAGCTAAAAAGATGCAAGCCATAAGTGCCGAGAATGCTGCCGATGCCGTTAATCAAATGACAGAGAAAGGCGCACGTCAAGAGCAGATAAGAGGTGCATATCAAATATGGCAACAAGCCAAAGCCGGCACGGAAATAGCAAAGAAATCATATGAACGTGTGCAACGGCTGTTTGACGAAGGCGTCATGACAGCGCAGAAACGCGATGAAGCATTTGCCAACTATAAGGCTCTCGAAGCGCAAGAGAAGGCTGCCAAGAGTCAATATGACATGGCTGTAAACGGCGCAAGGCGTGAAGAGAAACTTGCGGCTGCCGCTCAGGCGTCAAGAGCACGCGGAGCAGTACAGGAAATCAACTCATATATAAACGAAATGGTACAGGTTGCCCAAACCGAAGGCGAAGTAAGCGAGGTCTATCCTAAGGTAGGAGAACTTGTAGGTACCGGTGCTCCGATAATGAGTATATCAATCATGAACGATATATGGGGAACTTTCAACGTGCGTGAAGACCAATTGCAAGGGATGAACAATGGAGATGTATTGACCGCATATTGTCCGGCTTTCAACAAAGATATAAAAATGAAGGTCTATTACATAAAAGATCAGGGCAGTTATGCCGTGTGGAAAGCCACCAAGAGTAACGGTCAGTATGACTTAAAGACATTTGAGGTGAGGGCACGCCCCATAGATAAAGCCAACGGACTACGTCCCGGCATGTCTCTAATCATAAGATGAAAATAAGCCAACAACGGTGGGAATCATAAACAATATAAAACAGATACATGATGTAGCATGTAGAGAATGTCGATTAATGAGACATAACTCCATGTATCTATATTGTCTTGTGATAATGCCTGTTGTAGTAATATTGTTTTTTACCTCACTTATGGGTAACGGACAGCCTGTTGACATGCCCGTAGGAGTGGTAGATAATGACAATACTGTTACCTCACGTACCATAATAAGACATCTTGACGCTTTTCAAACGACAAAAGTATATAAAAGATATACCGACGTCGCAACTGCACGCAAAGCAATACAGCGCAATGAAATCTATGCTTTTCTATATATTCCCAAAGGCACTACCGCCCAATTAGGGGCAATGAGACAACCTAAGATTTCTTTTTATTACAACACAACATCGCTCACTGCCGGCTCACTGCTATATCGGGATCTTAAAACCATATCGACTCTCGGTTCGGCAAGTGCCGTTTCAACGGTGTTATCCCAAAAGGGAGTTCCCGAAAAACAGATAATGGCGATGCTGCAACCTATTGTTGTAGATTTTCATGCCATTAATAATCCTACCGTAAATTATAACATCTATCTCAGCACGATGCTCATTCCGGGTTGTCTGATGCTTTTTATTTTTCTTATAACACCTTATTCTATTGGAAACGAGATAAAATATAACACTTCAAAAGAGTGGCTTGAGACTGCCGGAGGTAATGTGTATGTGGCATTGGCAGGGAAGTTATTACCTCAGACGCTTGTCTCGCTCATGTTGTTCTGCGGATATTTAATATACATATATGCCTTTTTGGAGTTCCCTTGTAACGGAGGTCTGATACCTATATTGCTGCTTGCCATACTTGCAGTATTGTCTGCACAAGGTTTCGGAGCCTTTATATTCGGGCTTATGCCGTCTTTACGAATGTCTATGAGTACATGTTGCCTATGGGCTGTACTTAGTTATTCTATGGTCGGCACGGCATTTCCGGTCAGTGCCATGCATCCTGCCTTGCAGGCAATAGCGCAGTTGTTCCCTTTAAGGCATTATTATATAATATACGAACTAAATATATTCAACGGATATTCTTTATCTTACTCTGTCATACATATTATAGCGATGATTGTTTTTGCCATGTTGCCGCTGTTTGTTATGGCACGTATGAAAAAGGCAATAACCGAATATAAATATACGCCATAAAAGAATAGGGCTGATGAACATTATACGGAAGTTGTCACAACTCGTATTACATAGCGTGGAAAGAGTATGTCACGCTTGTATAACGGAGATGAAAGGTATAACAAAGGATGAAGGTCTTGTTATATTTTTCATTGTGGTACCGTTGTTTTATCCGCTTGTTTATTCATGGATATATACAGACGAGGTGGTAAGAGAAGTGCCTGTTGCGGTCGTTGATATGTCTCACAGCGACATGAGCCGTAAGTTTGCGCGTATGATTGATGCATCGGCAGACACGAAAATTGCAGGCTATTGCAACGATATGATTGAGGCCAAAGATATGATTGGTCGTCAGAAGGCATACGCAATACTATATTTCCCCTCTGATTTTCAGAATAATCCGAACAGAATGGAGCAGAGTCATGTAAGCGTTTTCTGCGACATGAGTTTCATGCTATATTACAAAGCGTTGATGCAAACGGCAACTGCTGTGGCCGGAAGCATGAATACCACCATTCAGACAGAGAGAATGGCAGGTCTATCCAAGCGTGAGAGCGAGATAATGACACAGCCTCTTGACATTGAAGAAGTAGAGATATTCAACACAACCGGCGGTTATGGCAACTTTATAATACCGGGAGTGCTTATGCTTGTAATACAGCAGACACTTATATTCGGCATCGGTCTTGCTGCCGGAACGAGAAAAGAGAACATGAAAATGAAAGGTGCGATAGGAGATACATTACGTCAATCGGGCGCAATCACCACTGTCACGGGGCGGTCTTTGGCTTATTTGATGATATATGCTGTAATTTCAGCTTATGTTTTGCTTATTGTACCGCGCCTTTTCAACTTTGTTTCAATGGTGCATGGCGCTGATTTGTTGTGCTTCATACTGCCTTATCTGCTCTCATGTATTTTCTTTGCCAATATCATCGCTCATTTTGTAAGACGCAGGGAGGATATTATGCTCATCGCAGTTTTCACTTCCGTACCTTTTCTCTTTATGTCAGGAGTCTCATGGCCGCAAAGCGCAATCCCTACGTTCTGGCAATGGGTGTCGAGTGTTGTTCCTTCCACATTCGGAGTCAGAGGTTTTATAAGAATGAACACTATGGGGGCATTGCTCGATGATGTCAGTCATGAGACCATGATGCTGTGGATACAGGCGGCTATATATTTTATCGTGACACTTGTTTTGGCTGCAAGAGCAAAGAAACAAAATCAGCAGCAACAATAAACAACGTGTTTGTCCGGCATTATGACAGAAGATGACTTACAAGAATCTTCACTCCTATCGCCATAAGAATAATGCCGCCTATAAGTTCCGGCTTCAATCGTTTTGACACAGACTCTCCCAAAAAGACGCCAAGCATGTATCCAACGATGCTGAACAGCAAAGACATGACCCCGATAGTGGCAAGAGGCATCACGAGACTACACACATTGGTATAGCCTATACATGCAAAAGAGATTCCTACCGCAAGTGCATCGATGCTTGTTGCAACGGCTAAAAAGAGTTGGGTGCGCAGGGATGTAGGGCTGAAATGCGGCCTTTCGTCATCTGAAAATGCGTCGCGTATCATCTTCAAGCCTATAAATGCCAGCATCGAGAAGGCTATCCAATGGTCTATCGCCATAAGATAACGACTGAAAATATTGATGCCCATCCACCCCAAGAATGGCATTGCCGCCTGAAAAAAGCCGAACAGAATGCTCATGCGTAATACCGTTCTCAGCACTATGCGCCTCATTATGACACCGCTGACAATGGATATTGTGAAGCAATCCATAGCCAGAGCGACAGCGAGAAACAGAATATCGAGTGTGCCCATGTTATGACGATGTGGTAAAAGATGCTTGTGGCGTGTGTTATTTTACCTTGACAATGGTTGTCGGAGCTTGTTCCTTGTTACGGCGATTGACTACTGTCACTACGGCTTGTGCAAGATTGATGAAGGCAAGTCCTGTCATTGTTTCCGCGTTCAATGCTGCCGGTGTGCCGGCATCACCGCTTTCGCAGATACTTTCCACCACCGGTATCTGTGCCAACAAAGGCAGCTGCATCTCAGAGGCAAGGTTCTTGCAGCCTTCTTTACCGAAGATATAATATTTGTTCTCAGGTAATTCTGCCGGCGTAAACCATGCCATGTTTTCCACAAGACCGAGAATGGGCACGTTTACTTTATCGTTGCGATACATATCTATGCCTTTCCGCGCATCGGCAAGGGCAACTTTCTGCGGAGTACTCACTATTACGGCACCCGTTATTGCCAATGTCTGCAACAGAGTGAGGTGTATATCGCTCGTTCCGGGAGGTGTATCAAGGATGAAATAGTCGAGTTCTCCCCAGTTGGCATCGCCAATAAGCTGTTTAAGGGCGTTGGATGCCATTCCTCCGCGCCATAGTGTCGCGGTATCGGGATTGACAAAAAAGCCTATACTCAGCAGTTTTACACCATATTTCTCAATGGGTTGTATGAGCTGTCTGCCATCTACTTCGACAGCACAAGGCCGCTCCTGCTCGACATCGAACATCTTCGGCACCGACGGACCGAATATATCGGTGTCTAAAAGACCTACTTTATACCCCAGCCGCGCAAGGGCTATGGCAAGGTTAGCGGCTACTGTGCTCTTGCCGACACCGCCTTTACCGGAGCTTACGGCTATGACATTTTTCACTTTTGGCAGCATTTTGCCCGCTTCGGGACGTGGCTTGGAGTTTGTTTCTATGGCGATTTCCACTTCAACGTCCTTGCTTACGTGGTAGTGTATGGCAGCTTCGGCAGCCTTTACCGTTGATTTAAGAAACGGGTCGGTTTCTCTTGGGAACAGCAAAACAACCTTTACCTTCATGCCGTTTATGGAAGGAGTGTCTGCCACCATGCCACTTTCTACAAGGTTTTTCTTTGTTCCCGGATACGTTACTGTGGCAAGCGCATCCATTATCAGTTTGGGATATAGTGTCATAATCGTATGTTCTTTAAGTTAATCTGTTATTGTTTGAAATCCTTTATTTCCTTTTTTCAACATCGCTTCTGTTGTTTCGGTGATAGCTGCGATAATCGTCCACAGGTATTTCAACGCCCGATTCAGTCAAGACAGCATTTGCCGGAAGTCTGAACTTGATATATTTGATGTTGAGTCCACGCTCAATCCACTGGCTTTCATAATAAGTCTGTATGGACAATATGCGGCGTGTCTCCTCGTCAAGACTGTCGTCATGATACAGATCTGTGGTCTTCAGCATTACCGGAAGCCCGTTGTGGGCGGCCATTATGTCTGTATATGTATAAAGGAAATTGCTGTCTGTCTTAATATGTATCATACCCCCGTCTATCAGAAACCTGCGATAGCGTTCCATAAAATACGTGCTCGTAAGACGTTTGCGCACGTTCTTCATCTGCGGGTCACTAAAAGTGAGCCATATTTCCTGCACTTCCCCCTCGTCAAAGAAACGGTCTATTATCTCTATGTTGGTTCGCAGGAAGGCCACATTATCAAGTTTGGCGGCAAGAGCCTCCGTCGCTCCGGTCCACATACGCGCTCCTTTGATGTCTACACCAATGAAGTTGACATCCGGAAAAAGGCGCGCCAGACCTACTGTATATTCTCCTTTGCCACATCCCAATTCAAGAACAATGGGATTATCATTATGAAAATACATCTCACGCCAACGGCCTTTCATCTCAAAAGGTACGTTTTCAACAACCGAAAACGGATATTGAAACACATTGCCGTACCTTTCCATATCTGCAAATTTTGCGAGTTTACCCTTACCCATATACTCTATTTTTTGCAAAAGTAACAAAAAAGAATGAAGTAATAAGAATGAAATGCGATTATATCCACCCATACAGCATTTATTAACAAGCCCGCAGCTACCCTGCAAAGACCATAGTCAAATATCATAGACAGCATGTTTAGCCTTCGTAAACAGCATACTTACGTGATGAAAAGACCATAGTTACATGTCGCAAACAGCATGGTTACACATCGCCAAATCTCTTGACGGCATTGGCGGAAACAATATTCTTCAACAATAAAGACATACAAAAAGGCTCGGGAACATAATGTTTCCGAGCCTCAACGTCATGCCTGTTCGTTTACGGCATGTATTATTTCAATAGCTTATTCGGCATTGCGCAAATCCTCATAAAAGCGTGCATGGGCACATTCCATATACGGAATGAGGAAAATGAAGCCGATACCGAGAGTCAAACAGCACAATATAAACCATCCGATAAAGCTCAAATCGAGCAAAAACAGCTTCATCTTGTGTCCGCTCATAAGCTTCATGCTCTCTTCAATGGCTGCATCGTAACTCAGTTCAGGATTGTCTTTGAGTATATAAGGCGTCATGCTGTATGAATAAGACTTCACTATGCCCGGCACAATAAGCAACAAAGACCACAGGAACGTGTAAATTCCGACAAGCAACATTGTAAGCAGCACGCGCAAATAATCCTTGAAACCGTCAAACAATGTGCCGTAATCAACCTTTTCTTCGCGTACAAGACCGAGCCACAATACATTATAGCCGTATTGCAAAGGCAACAATAGAAGTGTTGCTATCAAACCTGCTGTTACCAACTGTACATAAGAGAATACTGACGATGGTGCATCCATCAATATAACATAAATAATCGTAACCAACGCAGCGAAGGACCATTTGCCGTCAAGCGCCGCAAGAGCTTGATTCTTATACTCTGAATTTCTTTTCATAATAAAAAACAATTAAAGATTATATTATTAATTAAGTCTTTTAATCAATTATCACGGTAGTCCAATTATGGATATCCGGTTCCGTACCATATTGTATGCCACGCAATTTGTTATACAAACGAGTGCTTACAGGGCCGGGCTTACCGTCTTTGCTTATAACATAGCTCTTCTTGTTTTCAAGATCATCAATCTTGGATATAGGACTGATGACAGCAGCCGTGCCACATGCTCCCGCTTCTTCAAATGTTGCCAGCTCTTCTTCCGGTATCGGGCGTCTCTCAACCTTAAGCCCCATATCCTCAGCAAGCTGCATAAGACTCTTGTTGGTAATACTTGGCAATATGCTTGTAGATTTTGGCGTAACATAAGTATTATCCTTTATTCCGAAAAAGTTTGCAGCGCCACATTCGTCAATATATTTTTTCTCTTTTGCATCAAGATAGAACTCACATGCATAACCTAAATCATGAGCCATCTTATTGGCATAAAGCGAGGCTGCATAATTGCCTCCAACCTTATATTTTCCGGTTCCAAGAGGTGCGGAACGGTCATATTCGCGTATTATGACATAAGGATTGGTGGAAAAACCGCCTTTGAAATACGGTCCCACCGGCGTAACGAAAATAAGGAACATATATTCTGTTGCCGGATGAACACCCACTTGTGGAGACATACCTATCAGAAGCGGACGTATGTATAACGTAGCACCGCTCTCGTATGTAGGTATGTATTCCTGATTAAGTCTTACGACTTTCTTTACCATTTCCTCAAACAAAGCGGTAGGAACTTCGGGCATAAGTATTCCACGACACGTACTTTGCAAACGCGCCGCATTCTCGTCCATACGAAAAACACGTACCTTACCATCCGGACAGCGATATGCTTTCAATCCCTCAAAAGCCTCCTGACCATAATGAAGACATGTAGCCGCCATGTGCATGTGTATATATTCGTCAGAACAAATCTCTATCTCACCCCACGCACCGTTACGATAACAACAACGTACATTGTAGTCTGTCGGCATATAACCGAATGATAAATTAGACCAATCCAAATCTTTCATAATCCTTTATTTTGTTTGTTTTCTGCGCCGATATATATGTTTGTAATACATTTTATCGCCGCAACAAGATATTCTTATATGTTTACTTTGTTGCAAAAGTAGTAATAATATAAATAAAAATACAACTTTTCACTATTTATTTTAAATGATATGTCACACGTATTGACATTTTACTATCAAAAAGCAAATATCACGAATTGTCTTCATCTGCCAGCATCGCCTTTATCTTTGTATCTGTCTTTGTCAGTTTTTCCCTGCATTGCTTGATGAGAACCTGTGCTTTTTGCAACTGTTCCTCCAACTTGTCTATATCAAGCTCGTTATTCTCCAGCTTGCTTACAATGGATTCCAACTCCTTTACGGCATCTTCATATTTCATATACAGCGTTGTTTATTATGATTAGTATTTACAATATATCCATTATTCTATTCTTGATTTAACCGTTCCATTATAAAGACGTGTCTCAATCTCGTCACCACTATGCAACATACTTATATCACGCACAATCTTTCCATTGCGAAATGTGATTGAAAAACCACGCTTCAACATCACGGAAGGATTAAGATTATTAATGCGCTGTTCCATAGAATCAAGTTGCAACAAAAATGATTGCAACCTCTGCAACAAAGACTTTTCAGCCGAGCGCAACCTCAAAGCAAGATTGTCCAACGTAACAACATTGGTAAAAAGAGCCGATTTAGATGCCGCATGCAACCTTTCTGACAATCGACCGACACGCATCTTCTCCTTCTCCATACACATTGTCACTGCACGTATGATATCCTCTTGCATATCAGATATATGATCCGAAACTTTTTTAAGATTGTCTATCAACAACGCGGCAGCAGCAGTCGGAGTCTTTACTCTTGTATGCGCTATCATGTCCAGCACTGTCTGGTCGCGCTCATGACCTATTCCCGTTATTACAGGTAAAGGGAAATTTGCCACGTTCTCTGCCAATGGCAACGAATCAAAACCAGACAAATCACTTGTAGCCCCGCCGCCGCGAATTATAACTACGCAATCGAACAGATCTCTCTGCTGATATATCCTGTCAAGAGCGGCAATAATACTGTTTTCTATCTTCTCTCCCTGCATGACCGCATCAAATAATGCCACATTGAACTTAAAGCCATAAATATTATGTTCAAGTTGGTTGCAAAAATCACCATAGCCCGCAGCATTTGCACTTGATATTACTGCTATGTTCTGTGTAAACTGTGGCAATGGCAATTCTTTATTTAAGTCGATAACGCCTTCCTCTGTGAGAACACGTATTATCTCACGACGCTTACGCTCCATATCACCAAGAGTAAATACAGGGTCTATATCTGTCACTATCAACGAAAAGCCATATAACTCGTGGAATTGGGGAAAAACATTGACAAGAAGTTTCATTCCTGTGGATAGTTTACGTCCTGTGACATTTTCAAAACAACTTTTCACCAATCCCCATGTACTTCTCCAGCATTTGGCAGACGCCTTTGCAACAGGAGTATTGCCGTCTATACCTTTTTGAACAAGCTCCATATAACAGTTACCACCAACTTCTCTTATCTCTGCAAGCTCAGCTTCGACCCAATACTCATCAGACAGCGATTTTTCTACTGTCTGCCGCACCAACAGATTAAGTTCGTATAATGTCAACTTTTCCATAGAGAAGATAATAATATTGCCTATTTCTTTAAAGCTTTCCTAAAATTGGGAATACCATATCCATAAATATTGTCCGGACAAGACATATTATCCGCACACTGGCGGACAAGAGTGATAATCTCCTTTGCCGTCAATGACGGACAAGCCTGCCATAAACAAGCCACAAGTCCCGATACCACAGGCGTGGAAAATGAAGTTCCTACGTCCTTAATTATTGTACCCCTGCCCGTAACAACGGCAGTAGGGCTCCCTAATGCCATAACATCAGGCTTGATACGACCGTCTGCAGTCGGACCAACAGAACTGAATGCGGCATTACGACCATCAGGTGTGACTGCCCCAACTGTAAGAATGTTATCCGCATCTGCCGGGACATTGATTTTTTTCCACGTCCCCATACCGTCATTACCCGCACTATTTACAAGAACAATGCCTTTATCTGCCAACATGGAAGCCGTTTTACTTATCATCGCCGTATGCCCATCAAGATGTGCATATGAATAGTTGTCGCCTTTAATATCAAAAGAATGGTATCCTAAAGAACTACTTATAACATCCACCCCGACACTGTCTGCGAACTCTACAGCGGCAGCCCAATAATCCTCTTCTGCAAGACTCTCTGTCAAATTATCCTCACATCTTATAAGCCAATAGGCTGCATCAGGCGCCGTACCCACAAAAACACCGGGAACATTGACCCCCATTACCGACAGGACTTTTGTTCCATGCTCCATTTCACGAAATAAACTCTTAGACGAAGGAACGACAAAATCTTTCCAACCGAGTATGTTAATTGACTGCAAACAAGGTATAAGATCAGCATTCATAAACCCTCCGTCAAGCACAGCAATAACTTTTCCTTGACCGGTAAACCCTCTATTGTGCAAATAAGTACCGCCAAGCATATCTATCTGTTCCTTTGCTACACCATAAGTATCCTGTGATGCGTCATCCCATGTTTTCAATTCATTATGATAACGAAGCCTTGATGAAGACGTAACGATACTATCCGGCGATACCCATACCTTTTTTATCCCTTTGATAAAAGGGAGTGTTTCTAACGATTTTAGTCTATCTTGACGTGTGCGTACAAGTATTGTATTATTCCACTTGCTCATACTTACCACATCAAAACCTGCGGATTTTATGCGTTCTATATATATCCGGCTGACAGGAAGATCGGTGGAATCAATAGATATTTGCTGTTTACGACGACGCTCTATTGCTTTTGGAGACAAAAAACTATCTGCTTGACTCAATTCATATTGACAACCGCGTTTGTCCACAAGCTTCAAACGAAACATATACATCTTACCTCCGGGATATTTTATTTTAGAAGGCTCTTCCTGTTTCGCCATTACCAAACATGTAACAAACAAAAATGAGAATAATATACAAATAGTTCTGTTCATTGTCAAATCGTTATTAGCTTGCAAAGTTAGAAAAATTTATGCGATATCATCGCATTATAATAACTAAAAAACTAAGCAGAAGATAATTCAAGCATGATAAAAATGAGTAACTTTGCACAAAAATACGCAAACAGTCTCTATCATATTGATGAATAATAAACAATCTACACTTGAATTAGGAACAAAACCTATTGGCAAACTTCTTATGCAATATGCATTGCCTGCAATAATAGCGATGACAGCTTCATCGCTATATAATACGACAGACAGCATATTTATAGGTCAGGGAGTGGGAGCTCTCGCTATCAGTGGATTAGCCATAACATTCCCTTTGATGAACCTTTCAGCAGCTTTCGGTGCTGCGGTAGGAATCGGAGCTTCAACCTGCATTTCTGTCAAATTAGGACAGAAAGACTATTCTATGGCAGAAAAAATCTTTGGAAACAGTATTATTCTCAACATTATAGTCGGTCTGGTTTTCGCTATCGTATCATTATTATTTCTTAATCCTATATTATACTTCTTCGGTGCAAGCGACAAAACTTTGCCTTATGCAAAAGAATATATGGAGATTATTCTTTTTGGCAATGTTATAACACATCTGTTTTTCGGAATGAACGCATTGCTCAGAGCAGCCAGCAAACCTCGTCACGCCATGTATGCTACTATCATGAGTGTGACACTTAACACCATTCTATCTCCGATTTTCATTTGGCCTTTGGACATGGGTATCAGGGGCGCAGCGCTTGCAACGGTATTATCACAAATAACTGCATTGGTATGGCAATGTCATCTATTTAACAAGAAAAAAGAAATAATACATTTTAAAAGAGGCATTTATCGTTTAAAACGGGATATAGTTAAAAACATTTTTGCCATTGGCATGTCACCTTTTGCCATGAATACATGCGCTTGTATCGTGGTTATATTTATCAACAATGCTCTTGCCCGTTATGGTGGTGATATGGCTGTAGGTGCATATGGCATCGCCAATAAAGTCGCTTTTATTTTTGTAATGATAAATATGGGTATCAATCAAGGTATGCTGCCAATAGCCGGATACAACTACGGAGCACAACATTATGATCGCCTGATGAAAGTTCTAAAGTATTCCATAATTGCAGCTACAATAATTACAACATCCGGTTTCATTATATCACAGTTATTCCCCTATGAATGTGCCCGACTATTCACCAACGACAAAGAGCTTATAGAACTATCGATAAGAGGTATAAAAATAAACATGATTGCCTTTCCTATTATAGGATATCAGATGGTAATCACAAACTTTTTTCAGAGTATTGGCAAAGCAGGCATGAGTATTTTCCTTTCCTTATCAAGACAAATGCTTTTCCTATTACCGTTATTAATAATAATGCCTCCTATATTGGGTGTGGACGGAGTGTGGATTGCATTACCTGCTTCAGACATAATTGCCGCAATTGTAGCTGCCGTAATAATGACGGTTTACATGAAAAAGATTAAGAAAAGTTCCAATGTGACTACTACTCGATAAACAATGACAAATAAGACATAAACACTTATCATCTATGAAAAACAAAAATAATTTGATAATTATCATAGGACGTGAAATAGGAAGTGGAGGAAGAACAATTGCACGATTGCTCGCAGAAAAATACAGATGTCAATTCTATGATAGAGAAATACTGAATCTCGCAGCACAAGAAAGTGGATTTAATGAAAAATTCTTTGAACAAAATGATGAAAAGAAAGGAATATTCAAATCCATATTTCACATGCATGTCCCTTTTGTGTCGGACAGCTGCTTCTATGATAATGGATTGTCGCAAGAAAGTCTGTTCAAGATTCAAAGTGACGCTATACGTAAAGCTGCACAAAACGGTCCTTGTGTATTTGTAGGACGTTGCGCTGATTATGTACTAAGAGATTTTGAAAACACAGTAAGCATATTCATAACAGCCAATATCGAGCACCGTATCAAGAGAGTGTGCCAACGTTGCGGATGCACACAACGGGAAGCACGTAAAATGATTGAGAACGGTGAACGGGAAAGAGCATCTTATTATAACTATTATACGGGGAAAAAATGGGGAGATAGTCGTTCATACGATTTGTGCGTAAATTCCAGCATCTTAGGTATAGAAGGCACAATGGACTTAATTGGAGCGTTTTTAGATAAAAAACACACAAATATAATATGATATAACGTGAAAAAAATAGGTATTATAAGCGATACCCATTATTATTGGGATAAAAAATATCTGCATTATTTCGAACCTTGTGACGAGATTTGGCATGCCGGAGATATTGGTTCATTGGAGGTCGCTCAAAAATTGGCAGAATTCCGGACACTGCGTGCCGTTTATGGCAACTGTGACGGAGGAGATCTTAGACGCATGTTTCCGGAGATTTTAAGATGGCGTTGTGAAAACATTGATGTGCTTATGAAACATATTGGTGGTTATCCGGGTAATTATGACGCTTCTATCAGAGGCTCCGTTTATGCTTCACCGCCTCAATTGTTTATCTCCGGACACTCACACATATTGAAAATAAAATACGACAAAACGTTACGTCTTCTACATATCAATCCCGGAGCTGCAGGTCTTCAAGGTTGGCATAAGGAAAGAACTTTAATAAGATTGACTATCGAAGACAATAATTTCACTGATTGTGAGGTTATTACATTAGAAGGTCGATAAATGCGGTGATACAAGAGGATGTAAAAACTCTCAATAAATCATCTCAATCATTATAAATAAGATTTATATCAGTTTATTATGAAAAATATTATTATTACCGGCGGAGCAGGCTTTATTGGAAGCCATGTAGTAAGATTGTTTGTAAACAAATATCCCCATTATCATATCGTTAATATAGACAAGCTAACCTATGCAGGGAATCTTGCTAATCTGAAAGATGTCGAAAACAAATCTAACTACACTTTTGTTAAAGCCGACATCTGTGATTTTGATATCATGTTACAACTCATAAATAAATATGATATTGATGGGATTATACATCTTGCAGCCGAAAGCCATGTTGACAGAAGCATTAAAGATCCATTTACTTTTGCACGCACCAATGTACTTGGAACATTGTCTCTTCTTCAAGCAGCTAAAACTTATTGGGAATCAAAACCGGAAGGATATACAGACAAACGTTTTTATCATATCTCTACCGATGAGGTGTATGGAGCATTGGCACTTACCCATCCTGAAGGAATTGAGCCTCCATTCACCACAAAAGCATCATCCGAGCATCACGAAGCATACGGAAAAGATTTCTTCTATGAGACAACAAAATATAATCCACACAGCCCATATTCTGCATCAAAGGCTGGTAGCGACCATTTCGTAAGAGCATTTCATGATACTTATGGTATGCCGACCATTGTCACTAATTGCTCTAACAATTATGGCCCATATCAGTTCCCTGAAAAGCTCATACCTTTATTTATCAATAACATAAGACATCGCAAACCATTACCTGTTTATGGTAAGGGCGAGAATGTACGTGATTGGTTATATGTTGAAGACCATGCAAGGGCAATAGATGTTATTTTCCATAATGGTAAAGTTGCTGAAACTTACAATATCGGAGGCTTTAACGAATGGAAAAATATAGATATAATAAAAGTTATCATAAATACTGTTGACCGTTTACTCGGTCGGAAGGAAGGAGAAGATCTTGATCTCATAACTTACGTTACAGATCGTAAGGGGCATGATATGCGCTATGCAATAGACTCAACTAAATTACAAAAAGAACTTGGTTGGGAACCGTCATTACAATTTGAACAAGGTATTGAAAAAACAGTACAATGGTATCTTGACAATCAAGAATGGCTGGATAATATTACCAGCGGTGAATATGAAAAGTATTACGAACAAATGTATAATGGCAGATAATGGATAGACTGACAAAAGAACTGCAGTCATTTCTTGTCACAATGAGAATGTATCCGCAATCTATAAGTCACCAAGTGGCACATAATATAGAGCATTTATTTCATTTGTTATCGGCAGACAATGAAAACGACGTACTTCATTACTTCGGCATTCTCGGTTACGAACAGTTGTCATTGTCAGAAATTGCATCGTTGAGAGGAATTAGTGAAGAAAATATGATACAAATCATTGATAAATGCTTGCGACAATTAGCCATAACACCAGAATGGCAAATAATACGACAGCAGATAAAGTTATATTGAAATAATTATTTCTGATACAACACTATAGATTATATGAAAAAAATACTATTATTAGGTTCAGGTGAATTAGGAAAAGAATTTGTAATTGCCGCTAAAAGAGCAGGACAATATGTGGTGGCTTGTGACCGTTATGCCGATGCGCCAGCCATGCAAGTGGCTGACGAGAGCGAAGTGTTTCCTATGCTCGACGGTAAAGCCCTTGATAAAGTAGTGGAAAAACACAATCCTGATATTATTGTACCTGAAATAGAGGCTATTAGAACAGAGCGTCTTTTCGACTATGAGAAGCAAGGTATACAAATAGTACCCAGTGCCAAAGCTGTAAATTATACAATGAACAGACGTGCAATACGTGACCTTGCCGCTAAAGAATTAGGATTACGCACCGCAAAATATTTTTATGCAAAAACTTTTGACGAATTCCAACATGCTGTAAACGAAATAGGATACCCTTGCGTAGTAAAACCGTTAATGTCATCGTCCGGACATGGGCAAAGTTATGTCCATAATAGTGATGAACTGAATAAAGCCTTTAACGATGCTATGGAAGGAAGTCGCGGTGATGTTCAAGAAGTCATTATTGAAGAATTTATTGATTTTGACTCTGAATTTACGTTGCTTACCGTAACCCAGCAGAATGGCCCGACTTTGTTTTGTCCTCCTATCGGACATGTTCAGAAAGGAGGTGACTATCGTGAAAGCTGGCAACCTTATAAAATATCTCCCGAATCTCTTGCTGAAGCCCAGCATATTGCTGCGGAAGTCACTAAAGCTTTAACAGGTGCAGGAATATGGGGTGTAGAATTTTTTCTTACCAAACAAGGGGAAGTCATCTTCTCTGAGTTGTCACCACGTCCACATGACACCGGTATGGTTACTTTAGGTCACACACTTAATCTGAACGAATTTGAATTACATTTTCGCGCGGTAATGGGATTGCCCATTCCTGCAATTCATCTTGAACATGCAGGAGCAAGTGCTGTGATTCTTTCGCCTGTAGAGAGCAATGATCCTCTACCATATAATCTCGTTGACGCACTGAAAGAAGATCGTACACGTGTTCGTATTTTTGGAAAGAAAGATGCTCACATTGGTCGACGTATGGGAGTTGTATTATGCTATGGAGAATCAGAAACAGATACATTAGAACTTCGAAATAAGGCTAAGCATATTGCTTGCAGCGTATTGGGAACTGATCCTTACATGAAAAAATAATCTCTGAAAATTATGAGCAAAGTCATAAACCTACCGCAATATATAGATTCACGAGGATCTCTTACTGTTGCTGAATGTATGGCAGATATTCCATTTACCATAAAAAGATCATATTGGGTATATGGAGTACCGGAAGACGCATGTCGTGGAGGTCATGCCCACAAGGTCTGCATGGAATTTATCGTTGCCGTAAAAGGTTGCTTTACCGTGACCTTAGACAATGGTCACGAACGTCGTTCTTATAGGTTGGATTCTCCCAGTTGCGGACTTCTTGTCAGCACTGATACTTGGCATGAATTATCATCCTTTACATCAGATGCCGTATGTATGGTCTTTTCTTCTCACGAATATGACAGTAAAGACTATATACGCACATATGAAGAATTTCAAGAATATATCAAGCATAAATAATGATAAAATATCTTGATCTTAAAAGTGTTACAGACAGTCACAAAGAGGAAATTTGTGAAGCAGTAAGACGTGTAACATGTAGCGGGTGGTATCTGAAGGGTGAGGAAACAAAACGCTTTGAAGACAATTATGCACAATACATCGGTACCAACTATTGTATAGGATGTGGAAACGGTCTTGATGCTCTCAATCTCATTCTGCGTGCATACAAAGAATTGGGAGTAATGAACGATGGAGATGAAATTATCGTACCGGCAAATACATATATAGCATCACTTCTCGCTATAACTGATAATAATCTGGTTCCCGTTCTCGTTGATGCACGGCAAGAAACATTTCAAATTAACGATGCTCTTATCGAAGAAGCAATCACTTCAAGAACGCGAGCCATAATGATTGTGCACCTCTATGGTCAATGTGCATATACAGATAATATCGGTAATATATGTAAGAAATATGGCATCAAACTGATTGAGGATAATGCTCAAGCTCATGGGCAAATATACTCAAACAGTAATATTATAAAGGAGTCATCGCCTCGTACAGGTTCATTAGGCGATGCTGCAGGCCATAGTTTCTATCCCGGAAAGAATCTTGGAGCATTAGGAGATGCCGGTGCCGTAACTACTGACGACAAAACTTTAGCAGATATGATTCGTTGTATTGCAAATTATGGTTCTTTACAAAAATATATTTTCGAACATATTGGGCGCAATAGTAGAATTGACGAAATACAAGCAGCCGTACTTAATATCAAATTGAAATATCTTGATTCCGAAAACAAACGTCGAAAGGAGATTGCAATTAGATATAATCATGAAATAAACAATACAACTGTACATATCCCCAACGAAGAATACTGTAAAAGTAGTGTGCACCATATATTCCCGGTACTTTGCGACAAGCGTGATAGTCTGCAAGATTATCTTGCCAATAACGGAGTTCAGACAATCATACACTATCCTATTCCTCCACACATGCAACATTGTTATAAAAGTCTGAAACACAAACCACTACCAGTTACAGAACTAATTCACCAACAAGAATTGAGTATTCCACTCAATCCGACACTTACAGACGACGACATCTCATATATAATTAACCTCATCAATTCATTTAAATAGTATTTGAAATTTAATAAAATAATAATACGATGAATCCTAAAGAGAAAAGAAATGCTTTACTTGCCGAGAAGATAATAAAGAATCTCCAGCGGCGACATTTTGAAGCCATATACTGTCCTACTATTACAGAAGCCGTAACTAGGATTTCCAATATGATTCCTGATGGAAGTAGTGTTACATGGGGCGGTTCTATGACTATACGGGATATGGGACTAACACATGAATTACACAAGAGAAACCTTGTCATTCTTGATCGTGACAAGGCAGCAGATCGTGATGAGGCTCAAAAAATATATCGTCAAGCTTTTTCTTGTGACTATTATCTATCAAGTGCCAATGCCATAAGCGAAGATGGTGTTATCGTGAATATTGATGGTAATGGCAATCGAGTAGCAGCTATTACGTTCGGTCCAAAACGTGTAATTCTCGTCATAGGTCTGAACAAAGTGGCACAAGATGTAAATGCCGCACTTGCCAGAGCAAGATCTACTGCCGGTCCTATCAATGCGGCACGTTTTGATATCTCTACTCCATGTTCTAAAGACGGCGTGTGTCATAACTGCAACTCTCCTGAAAGTATTTGTAATTATATCCACTTTTTACGCAATTCACATCCGGAGGGTAGACACATAGTTGTATTAGTTGGAGAGGATTTAGGATTCTAATATATATTGCAGTTATCAGTATTGCATAAAATGGTTGTTTGTATAGCAGAAAAACCCAGTGTCGCCAAAGACATTGCACGTATCATAGGAGCAACACAGGCCCACAATGGTTACATGGAAGGGAATGGGTATCAAGTGACATGGACTTTCGGCCATCTGTGTACACTTAAAGAACCTGATGATTATACTCCTTTATGGAAAAAGTGGAGTCTTGGAGCACTACCTATGCTACCTCAACGCTTCAGCATAAAATTAATTGATGATGAAGGTATACGAAAACAGTTTGCCGTTATAGAGAAACTTATATCCGTAGCGGACAGTATCATTAACTGTGGCGATGCCGGCCAAGAGGGGGAACTCATCCAACGTTGGGTAATGCAAAAGGCAAAAACGTCTTGTCCCGTACGCCGTTTGTGGATATCATCCATGACGGACGAGGCTATAAGAGAAGGGTTTAACTCACTTAAAGACCAGAATGAGTATCAACAATTATATTTAGCAGGACTCAGCAGGGCTATAGGTGACTGGATATTAGGGATGAATGCTACAAGGTTGTACACATTAAAATATGGCCAGAACCGCCAGGTATTATCCATAGGACGTGTTCAGACCCCAACTCTTGCACTTGTCGTTAATCGCCAGAAAGAAATAGACAACTTTACACCTGAAGCATATTGGGTCCTGTCAACCATCTATCGTGATACTTTGTTTACTGCAACATCAGGAAAATTCACTGATAAAAATGAAGGTGAAAAAGAGTTTGATAAAATTGCCGATAAACCATTTACCATAACAAATGTTGAAAAGAAACCCGGTAAAGAAGCTCCACCTTATCTTTATGATCTCACTTCATTACAAGTAGATTGTAACAAAAAGTTTGGCATGAGTGCCGAACTCACACTTAATACAATTCAGTCTCTGTACGAGAAGAAACTTACGACCTATCCACGTGTAGATACACGCTATCTTAGCGATGACATCTATCCACGTTGCGCCTCTATTTTAAAGGGATTGCGCGGATATGAGAGCTTCACGCTACCTCTTGCCGGCAAGCGACTGTCAAAAAGCAAGAAAGTTTTTGACACGTCAAAAGTCACAGATCACCATGCCATAATACCGACGGGTGTTCCTGCAAGCAATCTTACCGACATGGAGAAACATGTTTATGATCTTGTCACAAGACGTTTTATCTGTGTTTTCTATCCTGATTGTAAATTCTCTACCACTAATGTTACAGGCGAAGTCGGTGGAGTTTCATTCAAAGCAAGCGGAAAACAAGTTACACAGCTCGGTTGGCGAGAATTATACGACAAAGGGAACAATCAATCTGACAACACAACGACAAGTGACAAAGATGAAGAACGCATATTGCCGACATTTACTATCGGTGAAAGCGGCACTCATAATCCGACACTTACAGAGAAATGGACAACACCACCTAAATATTATACAGAAGCAACACTTCTCAGGGCAATGGAGACAGCAGGAAAGTTTGTTGAAGATGAAGACCTGAGAGCTGCACTAAAAGAAAATGGTATCGGTCGCCCTTCATCACGAGCGAATATCATCGAAACACTTTTCAAAAGACGTTACATAAAAAGAGAGCGTAAGAATTTAGTAGCGACAGCAACCGGTATAGAACTCATAGACATCATCAAAGAAGACCTGCTTAAAAGTTGCGAACTTACAGGCATCTGGGAAAAAAAATTGCGCGACATAGAGCATGGCCGGTATGATGCAGCATTGTTTGTCGATGAATTGAAGACACAAATTACGAACATTGTCAATGAAGTGCTTGCCGACAACGAAAAGAGAAGACTAACTATCCTCAGTGACGAAGATTTGAAAAAAAAGCGTAAAAAGAGTTCAGAGAATAATACAACGAAGACTGAAAAAAAGGAATCCACAACAACCAATATCCCTGCCGATGATTCTATAATCGGCAGGGTATGCCCCGTCTGTGGCATAGGACATATCATCAAAGGCAAAACGGCTTATGGTTGTGACCGCTGGCGTGAGGGATGTTCATTCAGAATGAATTTTAAAAATTAAGTATGATGGATAAGATAATACATATTTTAAGAAACAAGCAGTCGGTTATTACAATTGCGGCAATAGTAATTGTAATATTGTTTCAATCATGCAGTGCCGAAAAATACATGAAACGTGGGGAACGTTATCTCGCGATTGGCGAATATTACGAAGCTGCCACAGAATTCAAGACTGCATATAACAAGACTCCGCCAAAAGATAAAGCATTACGCGGAGAAAGGGCACAACGCCTCGCACTATGCTATGAACGCATCAACTCTACACAAAAAGCCATTGCTGCCTGTCGCAATGCCATAAGATATGGCAAAGGAACACCGGATATTCATCTTATCCTCGCACAACAGCTGATGAAAAACGGCAGCTACAATGAAGCGGAAAAAGAGTTCAAGATAGTTCTTGACACAATGCCGGACAATCATTTGGCACTTAGCGGGCTGCAATCTGCCTCCACCGCAATGAAAGAGAAAAAAAACGGGTCACTATATACAGTCAAAAAGATGGACATATTCAACTCTCGCAGATCTGAATATTGTCCCATGCTTGCCGGTGATGATTATGAGCAGTTGTATTTCACTTCAACACGAAACGAGGCAGAAGGAACCACTCTCAGCGGTATTACAGGTATGAAACCCGGTGATATTTTCCTCTCTGTTAAGGATGATAAAGGCAAATGGAGCAGACCTGAACATCTCGAATCCGGGATTAATACCGAACTTGATGAAGGTGCGTGTTGCCTGTCTCCCGATCAACGCACTATGTATCTTACACAATGTCCGGTCGATCCCTCAAGTCCGCGATATGCTACTATTGTCACTTCGCCAAGATCAGATGCAGCATGGGGTAAAGCTTCTTTGTTGGAAATCACTCGCGACACTCTGTCTAGTTATGCCCATCCCGCTATTTCTCCTGATGGAGAATGGCTGTATTTTGTCTCCGATATGCCCGGAGGGAAAGGCGGTCTGGATATTTGGCGCATAAGAATTACAAGTGCCGGATTAGGCGGAGTAGAGAATCTTGGAGAACCGATAAATACAGAAGGGGATGAAATGTTCCCTTCATTCAGACCTAATGGTGATTTATATTTCTCGTCCAATGGTCATAAAGGACTCGGCGGTCTGGATATATATATCGCACATGTAGATAAAAAGACAAAGAAATATGTCCTCGAGCATCCGGGATGGCCGCTTAACTCTCAAGGAGATGATTTCGGAATAACATTTGAAGGCCCTCATAATCGTGGTTTCTTCTCATCTAACAGAGGTGACGGACGCGGTTGGGATCATATATATAGCTTTGAAAAGCCGGAACCAATACAAACCATTAAAGGTTGGGTATATGAGAGTGAGGGTTACGAATTGCCTGCCGCTCAAGTTTATCTCGTTGGAAGTGATGGTACAAACCTACGTCTCGGTGTCAGAGGAGACGGTTCGTTTACACAAGTCATACAGCCTAATGTAGACTATATAATGCTTGCCACTTGTAAAGGATATCTTAATCATAAAGAGGAAATACGTGTAAAAGACAGCGAATTGCCACAAGAGCATGTCTTACAGTTTCCATTGGCTCCGCTACAGGTACCTGTTCTCATAGACAACATATTCTATGACTTTGACAAATATACATTACGTGATGAGTCCAAAACCGCACTTGACGAATTGGTAAAGCTACTTAACGACAACCCCAATGTTACAATAGAACTAAGTGCGCATTGCGATTACAAGGGCGGAGAAGAATATAATAAAACTTTGTCTCAGAAACGTGCAACGGCCGTGACTGATTATCTTACAGCTCATGGCATAGCCAAAGACAGATTAGTGCCTGTTGGATATGGCAAAACACGCCCGAGAACAGTGAAGAAAAAACTCACTGAACGATATACGTGGCTTAAAGAAGGCGATGTTCTTACCGAAGAATATATCAAAAAACTTTCTGAAGACAAGCAGGAAATATGTAACCAGCTAAACAGACGTACCGAATTTATCGTATTACGTGTAACCTACGGCATGGATACAACAAATGGCAATCGCCCAAAACAGACTGACGGCTCCGCCAAAAAACAATCACTCTCCGGCAAAAACACCGAAGACATTATCTTTGAATTTGATGAATAATCCAACAAATTGGAGCATAGGTGTGTAATAACACTATTATCACACCTATGTTCTATATTGCATCATCTTTCAATCCTATTCTGTAGCAGGCAAAAAAGAATGTTGCAAGTATAAATATTACTATAACAATAGGACTACCTATAACTATATCATTTGTCATTATATCAACGACAAATCCCTTTATGCTACCTATAAAAGTCTGCAAAATATCAGTTGTCAACAAGACTATTATTACTGCAGCAACATAAAGTCCTGTCCATATATATCCTAAACGTGTTTCATCATTGCGCAAGTTACGCATTACACGATGATTGAAAGCATCTTTTTCTACAATAATAGGATGCTCGTTCAAAAAACTATTTATCAACAAGTCGTCTTTATCTTCTATCATAACCGTTCTGTCTTAGATATTCTGCCATTTTATGTTTCCCTCTTGAGAGATTTGATTTCACTGTGCCTTCCGACATATTCATCGCTTCTGCTATTCCGGCTGTTGACATTCCATGCATAAGTTGCAACGTAACGCAACATCGTTCCGTTTCATTCAACACTTTTAATGCCTTATATATATCAAGACGCACTTCATTGTCGTTACACGTTACACCGCATGAATCATGACCGTCAATAGTGTCAGAAGGTTTTAAAGCGCGCCGCCAGTCATACATAACATTATAAGCTATACGATAAAGCCATGTTGAAAACCCGGATACTCCCCTGAAATGCCTGATGCCGGTATATGCTTTTATAAATGTATCTTGTGCAAGATCATCGCTCAACTGTACGTCACCTAACGTCTGCGCCATAAAGAAACGCCTTATGCTTTCCTGATATTTCATTACCAGAACATCAAAAGCTTTCTTGTCGCCATAAACGGCTACTTTTGCTACAAGTCGTATGTCATCAGTGTTCTTCACTCTTTGTACAATTATTCTTTACAGACACACCCTCCCATTTTAATAACAGATTATTCCATCTTACGTTTTAGCCACGGAATAATCGCTTGTCCTGCACCATAACAAGCTAAGATACCGCCTATACCTACAAAAAACTCCACAGACATTATCAAGCCGAAAATCACTACTCCTAAACCTATTGACAGATTTCTAACGCCTTTTACCACAAGACTTTCCTTATTGGTGTTTTTTTCAAGTAACTCCTCCGGCATTGGCTGCCCTTTTTCCACAGCCTTCTCTATCATCGCCATACGCTTGCTACGGCTTTTCATCCTCAGATATATTATCATTACGACCAAAATAAAAGGAGAAAGCACTGTCGCAAGACACAACAGAATGAAAAATATCGCTACAAGAGCCGCTCCTATACCGCCAATTCCTACAAGATAGGCTATCAACCGAAAGGGATCAGTAACCATATACAAGTCGTTTTCCTCATTGTCCGTAGTATCATCAGCCGCCGCCACAGCTACATTAGATGATGTCGTATCAGAGAAAGCGACAAGAGAGTCTGTATCATTCTGACTGTTAACATTGGACGTTGTCACACCTGCACTATGTCTATAAAGAGTCTGTTTGTTGTCAGCCATAGATGTCATAGACAACACAAGGGCAATCATTAAAATAATCTTTTT
Organism: Prevotella sp.; assembly: GCA_051892655.1. Taxonomy (GTDB): domain Bacteria; phylum Bacteroidota; class Bacteroidia; order Bacteroidales; family Bacteroidaceae; genus Prevotella. The sequence goes on from JBJFGK010000098.1 coordinate 47,805, forward strand.
CATATAATTCTTTGTTTTATTATGTTTCGTTCAACCTTTTTCTTCTATAAGACGTAAAAGAAACACTTAAAGTTGCAAAACAACATGATTTTTTCTTTTGGCCATAAACACAAATGCCCGCAAGGAACCGGAAATCCCTACGGGCAAATTTGTGTATTACAACAAACAAATATCTGTTTGTCAGTTTACAATCTTAATGGTTTCTTTTTTATTGCGCAATATATAAACTCCTTTCGGCAAATGTTTAATATTGTCTTTATCTATCTGATGCCCGATTGTTATGCCATCCGGAGTGAATATATCATATAGATATTTGTCTTTTTCTATATTTTCAATAGAGATACCGTCTGTTGTCAGATTATTGAACTGCCCGTTAATTTCCTTCAACTTTCCTCTCGCATCAGAATAAGCTTCAATGGTAAACTGATAGAAAGCATCTGAAGACAAATTCAATGTGCAGGAAAAGCCTGATATCGACCGTGTATTGTTAGCCGGCGCACCTATTGTCTTTTGGTCAACAACACTTCCACTTTCATTAGAAACCGTTACTTCATAATAATCTGCCCCTGCTTGTTCGGGCACGGAAATAGTAACTGTAGAAGTCGAAGGCAACTGTATGTCTATGGAAGGTTGCATTGAGTCGTCTTCAATGATGTTCCGACCATTCCAAAACTCATAACTTTCATAATTTTGTTTGCAGTTTTTAGGCACTATGATTGTAGGATTACTGCCTTCAAGCACAGGATAATAGTCCGGATTGAATGCGTCATACTGCACATAAGGGGGAAATGCTGTATGAAAACGCATGGATATATTTCCGCAATTCTTAAATGCGGCATAGTCTATTATTGCTACAGACTCCGGAATGTCAATCTCCGGGATTGAGATATTACTGAATGAAAAGAACCCGATGCGCTTAAGAGATGCCGGCAACTGTATTTCACTTAGTTCCCCACACCATTGGAAACAGTTTTGACCTATAATCTCCAGTTGTGAATCATTGGCAAAAATAACCGTTGTCAGATTTTCACAACTTGTCATATTGAAGTTCTCTATTTTTTTTACAGAAGACGGGATGATTAATGATTTAACTGCACAACCCGATATTGTCCCTTCTCCAATGCGTTTTACTGTATAATCTTTACCATTATAACTTACAGTTGAAGGTATTTCTATAGATTCTTTAGCCCTAAATGCCACCCAGTCTTCTTCATTGTCGGGTTCTATCACCGTTGCGTCATAATATAATTCGTAGTAAATGCCATTGTCACTTATGACAACCGGACTTTCTCCAACCGGAGTATTGCTGTCTATTTCATGATTACACCATGGTTTTACCTTCGCATATTTATTTTCAGTTCCTTCAGGTACATGTATATTGAAAGCATCTGTAAAATGATATTGCTTCTGTTCCAATATATTGCCACATTCAAGAGGCTCGTTCCAATGCAGTGTAATATCACGACAACGATAACCGTCAAGCGCTTCTTCCCCTATATAGGTTACAGAAGAGGGTATATCTATTGCCCTAACATTCAAACCGCGAAGTCCAGCAAGCCTTATTTCTTTCAATCCTTGTGGCAAATTGATTTTCTCCAATTGGTCCATTGCATTAAAAGCATATTCATCAATAATCTCCAACTGCGAACCTTCCTCAAAACGTATCTCTTTTGCCCATGATTGGCTGAACGATCCATATCCAACAACCTTTACGGTTTTTGGGATTACAGCTGAAGTCAGACCACGACAACCTTCAAAAGCCGACTCTCCGATTTGTGTAACGGTATAGGTTTTGCCCTCAAACTCTATTGACGACGGAATTACGATATCGCCTTTATATGTTGGATTAATTTTATTACGATATGTTACCGTAGCCTCTTGGGCGGCATCATCTAATATATAAAAGAAGTCTCCTATCTGAACTCGCCCCTCGTCTATCGGTTCATCCATTGTGTTTTCAATTGACATATTACCGTTTTCAACAGTACATGCGAGATAATACTGCGATCCGGGAATATGGTGAAAATACTGCCAATCATAATCTGTAAGCGGTGTATCTTTGCTTTCTCCCTCTCCTCTTATGCGGAATACGGGTCTAATTTCATACTCACCATCATCTATAGTTTGATCGGAAACAATCGGATTAAGTACCATTTCCATCCATAAGTATGCGTTCTCTCTTGCATAAGATTGATAATATACGGTTGCGCCATTCTTATATTCCAAAGCAATTTCTACAGGAATATCCCTTGCTCCTCCGGTCATTATCTTACAGTTGAGCAAAACGTATGTTCCGTCAAAATAGAATGCGCTGTACAGATAACCTTCCGGCACAGGTTTGCCCCCTTCATCGGGCTTTATATTACCTATCATTTCCGCCTTGTCGCCAAAGAGCTGCGAGTTTGCCACATAATAACCATCGCTTTCTCCACCCCAACCGAAATTAAAGTGCAGTCGTCCTTCGGCATCTACACCGTCGCAAACATAGGCATGACCTGTACGATATGCATTATCGCCACTGTAATACACAGGTCTATCAAACTTTAATTCATCAAGTATAATGTTTAACCACTCTTCATCAGAGAAGAAACGTTTCTCTATCCATCTGAGAGATTGGTCGTATTTGAAGTTATTCACAAAAGCGACCGGTGGATAAATATTTGGTGTGGAACTGCTTTCCGTTCCAAACTGTGTGTTGCAAGCATATCCGATATCTGTCATCAGCCGCGCTACGGCCTGCTTTGACTCTTCCGTAGACCGGTCGTCATAGTTTGGCGTCATCTTATCCCATTGATAAACAGACTCACTTAAGTTTGCCGTGAGTCGTGTGCCGTTCCATTCATAATCTATCTTGCCCGTTGCCGACTGCGGATATTTGTAATAATACATAATTTGTGCCATTGCCGTAGGCACACAACCTGTTAATGTCGGCACGTCATCTATCTTTGGAGAAAGTATGTTATATGGATAACCTTGATTCCACGTGGTTGTTCCGAGCAACGGTTCAATTGCTGTGACATCATTGGCAAGGCTTGCCGACAATAGAGGACTGGTGTTTTCGACCGACTCCGAAAGATTTGCTATATTCTCAGCATACATATCTATAATATGTCTGGCGGACTCGGGAGCCTTATCATAGTCAAAACTGCCTGTGGGAGAATAAGCGATAATATTGTCATAGCCTATATCCTTAGCCGAAACAATGGCAAAACCACCTCCAACAAAGTTGCAGATATACAAAGCATCGGCATCTTTTGCATGTTTGGTAACAACGCTTGTGACTTTCGGTTCGGCATTTATAGCCTTCATTGATTTACTCTGATGTTGCCCACGCATGAATTTTACTGCTAACGCCTCTGCTTCTGTCTTGTCTATGTTTACGGCTTGAAGTTGTAAATGACTTACGAGCATAAATGACATCAACAGTGTCAGAATTAGAATTTTTTGTTTCATGGTACAATAATATTAAATTAATAATGACTTTATAATAAATTCAAGACATATTACAAACAACATTTACGGCTATATACAAAAAGCGTGGAGAGTCTGACCTTGTAACTCGTTCCACCGCTTGAGGCTCTGGCATTTGCCCATCCAGTCAAGAACG
>JBJFGK010000099.1:0-3151 GCA_051892655.1 Prevotella sp.
AATATCACCTCTAATCTACGAGCAGCAGCCCTTCTGCCTTATCTTCGTCGGCAAGAACATAGAGATAACGCGGTTTGATGAGGATGCGTATTGCGTTGATATGACCGGGAAGTCCTTCCTGGATCGAACCGAAATTGGTCTTGCTAAGAATGATACTACTTGTTACACCTTGTCTTGTAGTTACATTGTTGCCTGATTGGTCTTCAAGTTCTACATCGTAGGTCACTTCAATTGTAGGATTGAACGCTGCAACGGGGATTGCATAGAAGTTTTCTCCCCACTTGCGATATTTATCAGACTTTACGACCATTGTCTCTCCGGTATTGTCATACTCTGCCGTTTCCTCGTTGGTTGCATAAGCGATTACTATCGGAGAAGCCTGCTCTACTTTATCTACAGCTACTTCCGACCATGTGATGTCTCCCGCACTCCATGTGCCAAGAGCATCATTCCATGTGTATGTACGTGACACTTTTCCCGAAACAGGCAGTTTGTCGCCATAGATTATCACGTTTTTAATGCGGAAATGGCGTATCTTGTCCATAGAAGGGTCTATCTCAAACTGCACATTAAAGCCTGTAAGAGTCTGGTCGAAGTTCAAGACAACAGGTGTTCCCATTGCCGCCGTCTCATGTACGGGTACATTACAGATGAGAGGAGCCTGCCGGCTGTCGAAAATAAGTGGCAACGCACAATTTTCGGAACGTTCAACAGGGAAAGAGAGCGTAAATACCGCCGGCGTCTCCGCATTCGGAGTCAATACGGGAGCGGTAGCCTGATATGGCATATAGCCTAAAAAGTCAAACGAATTATAGTCCACGTATTCAGCCCAATACTCTTTTTCATTGTCGTTGGCGTATTTCCATGTTCCGGCAACGGCATCATAAACGATTCTGATGTTGCTGAGAATGGTGTTGCTTGAGAGTTTTGCCTCGTCGTCAGCCTCCAGTAAGTTAAAGAAACCGAACACTCCCATATTATCCGGATGTTTTTGTTTGCTGTAAGCCTCGTAATTCAATGTGCGGACCTTACTTTTCTCGGCCGCCACAGCAAAAGATATGACGCCATAGTCATCGGGGGTCTGCACGGGCATATTGTCATCACTCTGACAAGCGGCAAGCAGCATAACTGCAGTCACGGCAAATGAAAGTCTTCTTGTTGTGAAAAATAATCGTTGAAGCATATATCGTTTTTCTATTTTGTTCTTTTATAGTATATATAAATAAAGGTATATTATATAAATAGGTGTATTTACCAATCATCGGTACCTGTTCCTCCGTTGTCGAAGTTGGTGTCTTCCAACCATTCCTCAACCTCAGCCTTTGTCACTTCAATGGCACCGTCGGGATCATCCATTTGAGCGGGAGCCCACTGCTGTATTTTGTTTTGAGCAATATTGATTTTACTCAACGTAGCTTTATAGTATTGTTTATTCTTGTTATTATCGTGTCCTATCAGATAAAGAGTGCTGTTCACGCTGAGGTTTTTCAGTTCTATGGGGGCAAACATCATGTAGAGAACGATGTAACCTTTGTTATATCGATTAGACCAGAGCGTACATTTATCATCTGTTGCATCGTCATTCCACACTTTGAAACCATCGTATGTGATTATCTCCTGTTCATCAACAATGTTTTTCGTTGCCTTTCCCAACTTCAATGAAATGGTATGAGCGGTGGTCGGATTGGTAAAGGCTTCTTTAGAATCGGTCTTGCTGATATCCATTTGGGCGTCAAGAATGAAGTCAGCCTCCTTATTGATGATAAATATCTCGTCGTATGTGATTTCGTCGGTCACTTTCAAGAACAGACGAACGATAGAAGAAAGACGAGTATATTGGAAATGCAGGCTGCCGTCTTCCGGTGACTCGGCTGTGGAAGTCAAAAAGTCATATTTCGGAAGATGCTCTGTCGCTTTCATTTCCGATGCCTTGTAGTCTTCTCTGGCACTACTTTCCGCATAGTAGTCTTTCATGTTTACCATATTCTCCTGTGCCTGATTGCGGAAGGTAACGGGGATTGCATTGCTGCCACCTTCATGGTTCTGGACAACCGGAAGATATGAAACATATGTTGTACCCTTAGTTATGTCGCCATAATTGACGTCAGCGTCATCCTGTACAAAAGTTGCGTTATGGGCATCTTTTATCTCATCTATCTTGTAGAGGACTTGCGTGCTGCTATTGTCTTCCTTATAGGGGAATACAGCTATCTTGTCTCCTTCTTCCCAAGAGAAGACCATTGTTTTTGTATTGTCATCGAAAGATATAGTGCTGCGTAATTTGCCTTGTTGAACAGGTCCCGTTGAAGGAAGCGTAGCGTAAAGGCTACTGCCGTTATCGGCAATGTCGCTGACATCCTCAGTTATGCGGTCATCATCATTTGTGCATGCCGTAAAGCCCAACGTAAGGAGCAGAAAATATAAATATGCTATTTTTCTCATTTGCTATTTGATTGTATGATGTACGAACTTCTTACCATTATTTATATATATTCCGTTTTGTGAGGGAGAGGCAACCCTCATGCCGGAGAGAGTATAGGTTTTTCCTTCATGCCGGTTGTCTGCCACCGGTTGTTCAATGACCTGAATACCAGTTGAGAGACTGCCGTTCAAAGGGTGTTCACTATCGTAAAGGAAATCTGTGGCAGTAACCGAAGGACTTGAAAGAGTCGATGCCGGCTGTCCAGACGATGCAACCGTGTACGTGGCAGGAGCTTCTCCCCTACTGCTGTCTGACATACCAAACATTACGGGGTATGACATTCCGGCAAGGAGTTGTCCACCCTCGAGTGTTGCCTCATACAGAGTGCCTTCGACAGAGAGCAACGAGGCTTTGATTTTTTTGCCCGTAAGGTCTGTGGGATATAACATTATGTAAGTGACGAGTGACATTCCGTCTTCGGTTGACACACCTTCAAGATCAAGCGTAAAAGCCGGTTGTATGGTTTGGGGAGTCACAAGACATTCGGGAAGATTCATCAAGGCTTGTGTAACGAAGATATTTTCGTCTGCCTCCAATGTCAGCGACTTAAACGTTTCGCCCTTATCCAAGCACCATTCGATTCTCATGATGCACCCCAAGTGGCGTAGTTGTATATCGGCAGTATTGTCACCTGTGGTATATGTAGCCATCATAAAGTCGTATGCTGCC
>JBJFGK010000100.1:0-3132 GCA_051892655.1 Prevotella sp.
TCATCTGCCAGTGTATCATTGTTTGTGTTTAATGTTGGAAGACAAATTCTTTGGATGATATGAAAACGATTATAATGGCGGGCGGTAGAGGCACCCGTATAGCTGGGCTGTTTCCTGATATTCCCAAACCGTTGATACCGGTGGCAGGTATGCCTGTTCTTGAAAGGGAAATAAGGTCACTTTGCGCACAGGGGTTCAAGGACATCATTCTGACCGTCGGTTACCTTGCCGACAGGATAATGGAATATTTCTGTGACGGCAGCCGGCTGGGTGTGAAGATAGATTATTTCGTTGAGGAAACTCCGCTCGGCAATGCCGGAGCATTGTTCAGATTGAGAGAAAAGATAGGTGATGAGCCGTTCCTGCTGCTCAATGCAGACGCCGCCTTTGATGTGGACTTCAACCGTATGGTGGCATTCCACAAAAGTCATGGAGGACTTGTGACTCTGTTCACCCATCCCAATTCCCACCCGTACGACAGTGGGCTGATAATAGCAGATGGTAAGGGCAATGTGAAGAAATGGCTTGCCAAGGAGGATGTGCGTCCGCAATGGTATGACAACCGCGTGAACGCCGGGCTGCACGTTATTGACCCGAAGGTGTTGGACATGAGCTTGGAGCGTCTTGACATTGATGCGGAGACCGGACTGCCTGAAGGTAAGGTTGACCTTGACCGTCAGATACTGAAGCCGTTATGCGGCACAAACCGGATGTTCTGCTATGACAGTCCCGAGTATGTGAAAGACATGGGAACTCCCGAAAGGTATCATCAGGTGGAAGCCGACTACAAAAATGGCATTGTTCAGGCAAAGAACCTGAGCAACAGGCAGAAGGCAGTCTTCCTTGACCGTGACGGGACAATAAACAAATATGTAGGATTCCTTCACAATATCGATGATTTTGAGCTGATAGACGGTGTATCGGAATCCATAAAGAAGATAAATCAAAGCGGTTATTTGGCTATTGTAGTCACGAACCAGCCGGTTATAGCCAGAGGTGAAGTTACTTGGGAAGAGTTGAATGAAATTCACAAGAAGATGGCGACGCTGTTGGGCAAGGACGGCGCATACGTTGATGCCGTTTATGTATGTCCTCATCATCCCGACAAGGGCTTTGAAGGGGAAAGGCCGGAATATAAGATTGACTGCGACTGTCGCAAGCCCAAGCCGGGACTTTTGCTGCAAGCAGCCAAGGACTTCAACATAGACTTGTCTCAGTCGATAATGATTGGAGACAGCGAAAGAGATGTTGAAGCAGGAGAGGCTGCGGGGTGCAGGGAATGTATATTAATAGAAAATAATAATGATTTAAAAAAAATGGCAGACACATGCATATAGTATATTTCAATATGTGCACTAAGCAAGGTGCAATTAGTATAAAAGAAAATTTTAAACCATTAATAGGCAAATTGTCTGAAGAAAATCGCATAGAGTTTTATGAGGTACCATATTACGGAAGTAATCCTATAAATATGATTAGAAATTGTATTTTTATCAGAAAACATTCATCAAAGAATGGAATTAATCATATTACAGGAGATATTCATTATGGGATACTGGGACTAATAGGTCGTAAATCTGTTCTTACGATACATGATGATTATGCTATGACAATGGCTAAAAAAGGATGCTTTGACAAAATTTTCAAATGGTTGTTTTGGATTTTTTTACCCATAAAGTTTGCTGATGTTGTTGTATGTACAAATGATTATGTGAAAAAGAGAATTGCAGGTTATTATAAAAGTAAAAAACTTAAAGTCATAACACATCAAGTAGTTCCGGATGGTTTAAATCCCAAAGGTAAACCTTTTGATAAATTATATCCTTGTATATTACAAATGGGAGCAGGTGGCAACAAAAACTTAGATACGACATTGGAAGTACTAAAAGGACTTCCTTGTAAACTTGTTGTATTTAAAAAGATGAGTGAAGCACAAATACAAAAAGCAAAATCATACGGAATTGACTTTGTTAATAAATATAATCTACCTTTTGAAGACGTAATAAAAAGTTACGATGAAGCTGACATTGTTGTTTTCCCGTCACTCTTTGAAGGCATGGGTATTCCAATTTTTGAAGGTCAGGCCTCTGGTAAGCCAGTAATTACTACAAATCGTGAACCTATGAATTGGGTGGCAGGGGAAGGGGCTGTTTTACTTGATGACCCGCTTAATGTGGATGAATATCGTAATAAATTATTAAAGGTAATTAATGACGATGCGTATAGGGAAGATATTGTAAGAAAAGGAATAAAAAACGCCAAAAGATTCTCTTTGGATAGGGTTGCTTCAGCCTATAACAATTTGTATTTAAGCATTTTACCCCCCCCCATTAAAATAATATCAAAGCTATTTTCAATAATTACTATCTTCCTGCCGTGGAGATTGAAACGTTTTATATTGAATCATTGTTACCACTACAAAATTCACCCCAAAGCTCATATAGGGCTTTCGTATGTTTTCCCGAAATATCTTGAAATGAACGAGGGTGCAACAATAGGACATCTTAACGTCGGTGTCAATCTTGACAAAATAGTATTGGGGAAAAATTCGCACATCGGGCGCAGCAACTGGATAACGGGATTCCCTACTATGACTGACTCCATACATTTTGCTCATGACTTTACAAGACGGAGCGAACTTATCGTTGGCGACGAATCGTCTATTACCAAACATCATCATATTGACTGCACTAACGCCATACATATCGGTCATCATGTGACAATAGCAGGATATTATTCTCAACTGCTCACTCATTCAATAGATATCTATGAAGGCAGACAGGACAGTCATCCGATATCAATCGGTGACTATTGTTTTGTTTCAACAGGTGTGAAGATGTTGGGTGGCAGCATTCTGCCGGATTACAGTGTTCTTGCTGCCGGTGCGGTTATAGGCAAGGCTTTCAATAAACCCTACTATTTGTATGGAGGCGTACCGGCAAAAACGATAAAAGAAATATCTAAAAACGCTAAATATATGACAAGAGAGAACGGCTTTGTGTGGTAGAACATATTTATCTTCCATAAAAGACAAAGATGTATGCTCGCTGATGCAATATAAAGCCTTGCTTGATTAATGTATAATTTAATAATGTAAAACTAACAATGAGAAATTTTAAAGATTTTGTATTC
>JBJFGK010000101.1:0-3124 GCA_051892655.1 Prevotella sp.
CGCAGAGGCATGCGAGGTAGTAGAACTTCTTCATCGGGTACTGCAAATGCAGCACGTCATCTCTCTTCATCCATGTGATTATTCTTAAACAACCTATCAGTTTGGTCATAAATCTTGCCACTCCGCCGGTGCCAAGTTGCTCGGGAACGAGGTTTGTAAAGCCGAGTATGCTGTTGATACGATCAACGTCTGACTTCGCTTTGTTGATAGTTGCTATCTTTATGTAGTAGTCCATAGTGTCGTTTTGTTATTGGTTATGGGTTGTAAGTATTTGTCTTTATTGTTTGGTTTAGCCTTTTATCTTGTCAAGAAGACGTTTTATGGCAGAGCGTTTATATTCGTTCCACACCTGCGGGGCTACTTCTTTGTATGAGCGGTGAAGGTCGAAAACGAGTCTTCCGTGGCAAGATGGGGCTTGTATAGGTGTCATATAGTTGTCGCCGAACATGGTTTTAAGGAATGTATGGTAGCCTGCCGGTGCCGGTATCTTTGTGTCTTCGAAGTCCAGAAGAACGGTTTCGTCGAATAGATGTCTGTCGAATATGATTCGCGAACCTGTGAATGACAACTCCGCCCAGCGGTTGCTGTCTGTCGTAGAGTGCCTTCTGAGCATTTGCTCCGACCGTGCAAAATACCCCCCCCAACCGGCTTTTTTGATGACATAACGGCTTTTCAGCTTGCGGAAGATGAGGCTCCAGCGCCCCGAATAAAAGAGGTTTGTGGTGCCGGCTTTCATGAATTTGTATGTGTACATTATATCATGGACAAGCTTTCTTAGCTCGTTGTCATCTTCAGGCACGCCGTCTAAAGGGAATATGTCTATGAATATGCCTTGATGAAAAGCCCTGTAAGAGTCGGAAGGACGCACGGCTGCAGTGCCGTCAAGCCGTAGTTGTGCCTGTCCGCGAAAGTATTCTTTGTCGCTATATGCTGTTTGGAGAAAATAGGGCTTTGTGAATTCCTTGTCTGCAATGGCTATTAAGCGGTCGTAATCTTCGCGCGGCATACACATATCTACGTCATCGTCCCATGGTATAAAGCCTTTATGTCGCACGGCACCAAGCAATGTACCGCCCTCAGCCCAGCATCTAAGACCGTGTTTGGAGCATACTTCAAGGAGTTTTTTAAGCAAGTTCAGTTCAACGGATTGTATTTCTTTAAGCAACAGATCGTTATACATCAATTCTTTAATATTAGTGTTGGTGTTCCAAAACACAAAATTAAAAAAGTTTTTTTATTATAACGAATAATGCTTGCATTAATTGTCTGAAAGTCTTTATTTATGTTCTTAAAGTAACATTCATACAGCATTCAGTGTAAGAAAGCCGTTTGAAGCCGTGCCGGCAAGCATTTTTGCAATGCCGTTGTTGCAGGTTGGCTATTTTTTGTTATCTTTGTAACGATAAACAAACTGTCGGTTTACGACATCGAAAAAGTGTAACTGTAACTACCCACAGCCATGACCGGCGACCGGAAAACATATACCGGCGAGTAACAACTATGCTGTTTAGGGTGTGTAAACAGCATGTTTAGAGAGTGTAACTATAATGTTTAGAGAGTGTAACTATAATGTTTAGAGAGTGTAACTATAGTGTTTTCATGTCTTAAACACTATGATTGAAAACATCAACCTTTGTGAAAGAGACAATGAAAATATATCTTAACCCCCGCTATGAGCAATATCGGCAGGTTGTTGCCGGCGTTCATGAGCGTTTCTCCGATAATGGAAATACCATTTATTCAGGGAGAAACACTATCAAGACCATTATGCTTGGCGACACCGTCATGGCTGTAAAGAGGTACCGCAGTCTCGGTTTGTTGAAGGGAATAATATATACCCTGTTCAGAAGCAGCAAGGCTTTGAGGTCTTTCCGCAATTCCGGCGAGTTGAGAAGACGCAAGATATCAGTTCCCGAAGAGGTGGCTACGATAGAGATAAGCCGTTGCGGGCTGCTCCATACCGCATACTATATATGCGAATACCGCCAACTGCCTGATATCAGAATGTCGATTATTGATACCAACCCTTATCCCGACGACTTGATGCAAGCCTATTCAGAGTTTGTAGCAAGGCTGCATGAGAGGGGTATATTGCATCGTGACCTCAACCCATCCAACGTGCTTTACGACAAGAAAGACGGTGGTTACGACTTCTATCTTATAGATATCAACCGCATGAAGTTCTACGATACGCCTGTTCCGAAGGCTGATTGTATGGAAAATCTAACGTTGTTCTGGTGGCTTACCGATACATATAAGGATATGTTAAAGCGTTATGCAGCCGTGAGACATTGGGATGAAGAAGACATAAAGACCGCCATTGAGGTTAAGAAAAGGCATGACCGCAACTGGAAAAGACGCAAGGGCATAACCGGAAAACTAAAGAAACTTTTGCCCAGACACAACGACAAGAAGCCGAAAGAGATATAATAAAGACAACCAACCGACAAGACAATGACCAACAACGAGCGCAATATGAAACGCATACTTATAGTTTCGCGAGACCCATGGCTGGATTTCAGACAAATGGAAAACAAAGAAGGCATCACCAAAGACGGTAGATACCGCTTCTTTATTAACGATTTTGACTGCCAACCGGACTTTGTTGTCATAAAGGAAAAGGCTCTTCGCAAGCCATATCTCTTTGATGTAGCAAAGCAAAACACCATACTCCTTACCGGCGAACCTTATTCAGTGCTTGCCTATCCAAAAGGTTTCTGCAGCCAGTTCGGCACAGTATGCGCCTGCCAGAAAGAGGTTAAGGCACGCAAAGGCACAACGATACTACGCACACCGGCTATGTTATCATGGTTTGTAGGTGCAGATATGGATGACAAAGGCACTCGCCGCTTTACTATGGACTATAACGACATAAAGCAAACAAAGCCCCTAAAAGAGAAAACCATATCGGTAATATCAAGCACAAAGGCTTTTAGCAAGGGACATGTAGATAGATTGCGGTTCATAGAAAAGCTGAAAAACCATTACGGAGACCGTGTTGACATCTTCGGACATGGCTTTTGCGACTTCGCAGACAAGTGGGATGTGCTCGCTCCGTATAAGTATCACATAGTCATAGAAAACTCCGTGAGTGACTATTATTGGACAGAAAAGATAAGATCGG
>JBJFGK010000102.1:0-12721 GCA_051892655.1 Prevotella sp.
GAGTGGCTTGCGCCTTGAATGTTTCATAATCTCTTATCGGAGCTTTATAATAAGCCTCTATTCCGAGTGAGCGGAAATGCTTGACCGCACATAGAATTCGGGCAATCTCATGCGGTGTTAATGCTTTTTTATCTTCGATATCATTTGTGCCTTTTATTTCTACCACGAAATAATATTCTTTGTCTTCAGTTGGATTACGAAGTTCTTTTTTGCGTAGCACAACTCCAAAATCCGGCTCGTAATATTGTCCAATGGGAATAGGAATCCTATACCAAGTGGGGAATTTGAGAAAGCATAAAATATCCGTATTGGTGGACTTGTCGGCTTCTTCAGCAAAATTTCTTTCAAGATTGCTGTCATAAAGTGTTTTATCCCAAACTCCATGATTGGGAGTGCTTATCCAGTTGTCACAACCATCACGCGAAAAATCATTGAAATCAAAAGCATAGTATTCTCCTGTCGGACAGTATTCAACGCATCGCACTAATTCATCGAGCCTAACCTGTTGTATCTTAAATACAGCCTGTTCCGTGAATACAGGGGGATTCTTGATATATTGCTCTTTATTACTGATTCCTACGATAATTCTTAATACGGATGTATAGCACAAACCGGTTTTCTCGCTAAGTTCTTCCACAAGGTCATGCGGATTAAAGCGAGCAAGCCCTTTACGAATATCTGTTCCACAATCCTCTACATCGTCAAGATTACCAATATCGTTTACCTTCATGCTACGGACATCTATAGTATAGTCGTTAATCCGTATATCATTCAAAGCCTCCACGCTTTTACGGATTATGTTATCCTCGTCCATGTGAACGCGATAAGTGGTTTTCTTTGCAACCGTATTCCAAAACCGGCGGAACACATTCATAAATGTTTCGTCTTTTTTTATTTTGAATGTCACACGGTTCTTGTTCTGTCCTTTATGGGTATGCTTGGGTTTAGGAGCAGTGCCATTTGTTCCATAAAGTTCCTCTGTCTCTTTCTGGTAGCTGCGGGCAAAAGTCTCGTATGTCTCGTTAGGTACGATTGTGAGCTGATTTATCCGTTCATCATCAGATGTTTCGTCTTTATCATATATGCGTTCTCCAACCTGATTGACGCAGATACGCAGGCCACGACCTATTTCCTGCCGCTTCTTGTTCTCAGAATAACTTTCGTTGAGTGTCGCGATACCAAAAACATTCGGATTGTCCCAACCGACACCTAACGCAGAATGGGAAAATATAAATTCTATCGAACTATCGAAAGAGAGAAGTTTCTGCTTGTTATGAAGAATTTCATCAAAAATCTCCTTATTCTTCTTGCAAGCATCCTCCTTGTCTGTGTATTCCCCTTGTGAAGTTTTTGCGAAATAAAAACCTTGCACAGCTTGCACTTCAGCATCCGAAGGCTGTTTCCCACCATTAAATTCAGGATAAACTTTACGATATTTTTGTTCAAAAAGCAACTTGATTACAGGCCGTTCGATGCTCATATAATTTGCCACCCTGTCAATGAAAACCAGCGACAAGTTTTTGATTCCTTTTGGCCTTAATCTGTTCTTATTCTCGAAATGGCGGCGGATGAGCCATTCAAGCTGAAAAGCCCATACTTGTTCTTTATTAGCAGATGAAGAGCCTTCTATTATTTCTGTACCGTTAGAAAAGGCAACGTGCCATTTGCGGTCAGACATAGACTTATATATGCGGCTTATCGTAAAATCCCGATAAGACTCATTGCCTGACTTTTCAGCAAGATTATCGTCTTTCTTCAACAGCCCGGAATCCTTAAACTCAAAGCGGCCTTTGGTCTTGTTAAGTTTCCAAAGTTTTAGTTTTACCTTTACTTGAGTTGCCGATGATTGCACATTGCTTATCTCAATTTTCATTGTAGCCTCATCATTGCTTTCTGATACAGTAAGCACTTCCAGTCTCTTCACTAAGCCAAGGCGATAACTTTCGGCCGGTGTAAGTTGATATAAGACATTTTTCTTAACCGAATGGGTCGCAGAATATCGGAACTTGAACAACGGAGTGAGTTTCGCTATCCATTGTTTTGAGTTCTCTGTATCCATTCCCTCCTGTGGCTCGTCCATAAATATTATGGGATGTGTCTGTGCCAATGCTTCAAGATGAGGCAGGTTGTTGAACAGTCCTTCCCGTTCGACTTGATTGAGGATGTTATTCTCAGAATTGAATGATGCCATCGTCAGAATCATTATCTGCAAGTTGTCTGACGTGATAAAATCATGGAGCAAACTTAATTTTGAACTGTCGTAAATAAACGCATTTGGAGCAATGTCATATTTATCGGCAAGTTGCTCCTTAAAGTTTTCGATAGTATCAATTACACCTTGACGGATTGGGACGGAGGGTACAAGGACAATAAATTTACTAAGTCCATACTCTCGGAACAGCTCGTATGCTGTTTGGATATATGTCAAAGTCTTGCCTGTACCAGTCTCCATTTCAATACATGCATCGTTTTCCTCAACAATAAAAGATTGTGAACCAGAAATGTTATTCTCTTGTATTATTCTACGGACATTATCTTGGAGCTGTTGGTCGGACAAAGAGCACACATTTGTGTGAATATCTTCAATATGGGCATTGTCGTATGTATTACGTTCCATGCCATGAAAGACCTCAACCACACTTCGTATGGCTGTCTCTTGATGCTGAGGATTTTCAAGTTTGAATTTCATAAAGAACAAAAAGGCTAAAGAGATTCGACAAATTCTTTATTCAGCAATTCGTCTATTTCAACTTCAAGCAGCTTCGCAATCTTAATCAATAAGGCTATATCCGGCTGGGATGAGTTGGTACACCATTTGGAAACAGTAGAAGGATTTATGCCTAACTCTGAAGCCAGCCATTTATTGGTCTTTTGTTTTTCTACCAAAACCACTTTAATTCTATTTATTCTTTCGGACATAATATAATTTATTTATCTGCAAATATAGTGAATTTTATTCATTCAACAAAGAGACAGGCTACTTTATTGGAAAATTAGATTTTATACCGATCTATATAGTGATTATGCTTGTTCTTTTGATGATTTTGAATTACCTTTGCATCAAGATGAGTGACATTGATAGCAATTCACAGCAAAGCGCAGAAATGAACACGGTTGACAATTCGTTACCTCGATTTTAGCCCTTCTTTCAAACTTCCTAAGACAAAGGAAGTTATAAAAATCTTCCAGAAATATACGAAAAAAAATTGACATATGCAACAGTTTTAACAAAATATTTAAAGCCGATATTTTTTTATATTAATTATGTCCGCAGAACATGTCCAATCTATTTTGTGTCATCTTGTCATGACAGTGTCAGTGACAAAATGTCATTTCAGCCCCACTGAAACAAGTCCTCAAAAACATCAAGCCCACACCCAAAATGCCCATTCTTGCCAAAACACCCATTCTTGCCAAAAACCTGTTATTACCCAAAAACCTGTCCGCAGGGATTTGGCTTCGCCTTCCTCCTCCTTGCAAGGCAAAGATTGAGCAAGCTCATCTCTGCTCTTGCTTCGTTCGTCGGTTGCAATCCGTGCGGAAAGCTTGTGCGGATTTGCAATCCGCCATAGGCAAGGACATTACCGACTAATTCTTCAACGAAAAGCAGCTGTGACATCTTTTGCAATTCCCTACAGACAAAAAGCCAAAACAAAAGCCCCGACATCAAGTTGTATGCCGGAGCCTGTTTAATATGCAAGTTATCGTCAATACAAGATATAGCCTAGATAATCTGCATGCCGTAGGACAACGCCTCCCTAACCATTTCTTCGGGCCATATGCTTGCCTGTATCTCGCCCAAGTGGGCTTTATGAAGCAGTACCATGCAGAGACGGCTCTGACCTATACCACCGCCAATGCTCAACGGCAACTCACCGTCAAGAAGCTTCTTGTGGAAATACAAGTTCCGGCGCTCTTCCTTTCCTGTTATCTCCAACTGTCTGAGCAAAGCGTCATTATCAACCCTTATGCCCATTGACGACAGCTCTACGGCACGACCAAGCACAGGATACCATATCAGGATGTCGCCATTCAGGCCCCTATATCCGTCGGCAGTACCTGTTGTCCAGTCATCATAGTCAGGAGCACGGCCGTCATGAGGCTTTCCGTCAGACAACTTATCTCCGATGCCTATAACGAAGACCGCTCCGTATTTGCGGCAAATCAGGTTCTCACGCTCCTTCACGCTCTTGTCAGGATACATACGCAGAAGCTCTTCGCTATGAATGAAATGAATTGTCTCGGGCAAAAAAGGCTTTATGCAGGAATAGCGTTCACAGACAAGATACTCCGTGCGCAAAACAGCCGCATAAATCCTGCGGACAACATTCTTTAGGAAATCGAGGTTACGCTGTTCTTTGGTGATTACCGACTCCCAGTCCCACTGGTCAACATAGAGAGAATGCAGATTGTCAAGCTCCTCGTCCGCCCTTATGGCATTCATGTCCGTATATACGCCATAACCCGGCTCTATATTATACTCCGCCAATGTCAGCCTCTTCCATTTGGCAAGACTATGGACAACCTCAGCATTAGCGTCGCCAAGATCTTTAATAGGGAATGTAACAGGACGCTCAACACCATTCAAGTCATCATTGATACCTAATCCCTTAAGCACAAACAACGGAGCCGTAACACGGCGGAGACGCAATTCTGTGGAAAGATTCTGCTGGAAAAACTCTTTTATCAGCTTAATGCCCTGTTCTGTCTGACGCATGTTCAGCAGAGACTCATAGGCAACAGGTTTTATCAATCTGCTCATAATATATATATTATTGTAAACAAGATGAAAGCATACTCGCTTCTAAGTTCATTAAAACGTGCGCAAAGGTACAAAATAATTATTAAAACGCAAGAAATTCACATTATTTTCTCTCAATATGTCAAAATTTTCACGAATAGCCTTTCACTATGTAACAAGACACGAACATCTGATAAATCCATAAACTTTTGATAAAAACAACATAATATTTCATCTTCTTACACAATATTATTATAAAAAACATTATATTTGTAGCGTTGATCTTTGGTTACAAACATTATTTGTCAACGTTATAATATAAATGAAAAACATAATGAAAAAAATTACTGTTATCGTTTTCACTCTTGTGACAAGCGCCCTGATGTGTCATTTGCAAGCAAAAGACATATACGTTTCAACATCTTTCCGCGAACCGGCAAATGAAGGGCTACGCTTTATTTACAGCTATGACGGCCTGAAATGGCATGAGATAGAAGGAACCTTTCTGTCTCCCGAAGTAGGCAGGCAAAAGGTAATGAGAGACCCTTCAATAGTAAAAGGCCCCGACGGGACATTCCATCTTGTATGGACTTCAAGCTGGAGAGACGACAAAGGCTTCGGATACGCTTCATCCAAAGACCTGATACATTGGACGGAAGAACGTTTTATAACAGTCATGGACGACCCCACAACTGTCAACGTCTGGGCACCCGAACTGTTTTATGACGACGTGAAAAAGCAGTTTATGATTATATGGGCTTCATGTATTCCCGGAAAATTCCCCGATGTGTTGGAAGATCATAAGAACAACCACAGACTATATTATACCGTTACAAAAGATTTCAAGACCTTCAGCAAGGCGAAGCTCCTGATAGATCCGGGCTTCAGCTGTATTGACGCCACCCTGATAAAACGCGGCAACAAAGACTATGTCATGGTATTGAAAGACAACACACGTTTACAACGCAACATCAAAGTAGCCTTCGCCACATCGCCCTACGGGACATGGAGCGAGGCATCAGAACCATTTACGGAGAAATTCTGTGAAGGCCCCTCAATGGCTTACGTTGACGGCTGGTACTACATATATTATGACTCTTACCGCAGAAAAATATACGGAGCGCACAGAACAAAGGATTTCAAGACCTTCCAAGACCAGACGGGAGCCGTAAAGTTCCCCGAAGGACACAAGCATGGCACCGTATTCATGGCGTCAGAAGACATAGTGAACAACCTGAAACGCTATAACACAGACGCCGTACATTATACAGGCAAGACCATCGCAAGGCCTGCAAGACACGACGGAGGATTGTCGCCTGTCGTAGGAGTCCACAGCATACAAACCATGAGAGGCGAAAAAGGATGGCTCTACAATCATCAGCCCATGCTGGCATATTGGCACGGCAAGTTTTACATGCACTATCTTACCGACCCGAGAAGCGAACATGAGCCACCCGGAAAGACAATGTTACAGACATCAGCCGACGGCTACACATGGACAAAGCCTGTCGAACTGTTTCCAGAATACAACGTCCCTGACGGTTTTACCAAGCCTGCTTGGCCCGGCGTGGTCGCAAAAGACCTCAAAGCCATTATGCACCAACGCGTCGGCTGGTATGTATCAAAGAAAGGAAAACTCATTGCAACAGGCAACTATGGAGTAGCAGTAACGGCAAAAGACGACCCCAACGACGGTAACGGCATAGGAAGAGTGGTACGTGAAATAAAGGACAACGGAACATTCGGACCCATATATTTCATTTACTACAATCATGGCTTTAACGAGAAGAATACCGACTACCCGTACTATACAAAAGCGAAAGACAAAGAATTTGTCAAGGCCTGCAATGAAATGCTGGCAGATCCCATGTTTCGCATGCAATGGGCGGAAGAAGCTGACAGAGATGACAAAATACTACCGTTGAAGACCCCATACAAGGCATTCAGCGGATATACCCTACCCGACGGGCGCAAGATCGGATTATGGAAACACGCAGTCACAAGCATAAGTTATGACGGGGGCAACACATGGAAAGAGCCTGCTAAACGGGCTCACGGCTTTGTAAACTCCAACGCAAAGATATGGGGACAACGATTATCAGACGGAACGTATGCAACAGTCTATAACCCTGCCGAATACAGATGGCCGCTGGCTATATCGCTCAGCAACGACGGATTAGAGTACACCACTCTCAACCTGATTAACGGAGAAGTCACTCCGGAAAGGCATTATGGTTTGTACAAGAGTTTCGGACCGCAATACACACGCGGAATACTTGAAGGCAACGGCACTCCTCCTGACAACGATCTTTGGGTTACATACAGCAACAACAAAGAAGACATGTGGGTGTCAAGAATACCTGTCCCCGTAAAACTTGAAGCCACACGGCACGCAGATACCGACTTCAGCACTTATGCCAAGCTATCTGACATGACAGACTGGAATATCTACTCGCCGCTATGGGCTCCGGTAGAACTTGACGGCGCATGGTTGAAGCTGTCGGACAAAGACCCTTATGACTATGCAAAAGTAGAGAGACTGATTCCGGCCACAAAAGAACTGACAGCAGAGTTTGACATAAAGGCCGCACAAAACAATCATGGACAGATGAACATAGAGTTCCTTGACAACATGGGTAACATGTGCTCACGCATTGTGCTTGACGCATCAGCGGCAATGAAAGTCAAAGGCGGCGCAAGATATGGAGGCATGCTTAAACAATATGAGCCGGAAAAGACCTATCACATTAAGGCCGTACTCTCTGTTGACGGACATACAGGCACTTATTATGTAGATGGCAGGAAAGTGGCATCAAGAATGTTTGACACTCCCGTAGAGGCCATAACACGCATTGTGTTCAGAACAGGCAACCTTTTTGATTATCCAAGCATAGAAACACCGGCAGACCAGACAGAAGACATGCCACGCGCAGACGAACAAGACCCATTGGCAACCTTCCGTATTGCAAACATCAAGACATCGTCTGCCGATGCCGATTCTGCCGCATGCCTGTTAAAATACGACAATTACGCCCACTATGCCGAATATTTCAACAGCATGGAAGACGAGAATATAGTGACCGATATACCTAACAGCATGTCTTCCGAATGGATGAGCCGCAACATCCCGCTGTTCGAATGTCCTGACAAGGCTATGGAAGAGATGTACTATTACAGGTGGTGGACATTACGCAAACACATCAAGCGCACCCCTGTCGGATACGGAATGACCGAATTCCTCGTACAAAGGTCATATGCAGACCGATACAACCTCATTGCATGCGCCATTGGTCACCATGTCATGGAAAGCCGATGGCTCAGAGATACCACCTATCTAAAGCAGATTCTCAATACATGGTATCATGGCAATGACGGAAAACCGATGCAAAAGATGGTAAAGTTCAGCTCATGGAACCCTGCAGCGGTTTTTGAAGCTTTCAAAGTGTGGGGAGACAAAGACTTTCTCCTTAACATGAAACCTTCATTGGAAGAAGAATATGCCCGTTGGAAAAGCACCAACCGCCTTGAAAGCGGTCTTTACTGGCAAGGAGATGTACAAGACGGAATGGAAGAAAGCATCAGTGGAGGAAGAAAAAAGAAATATGCACGCCCAACGATCAACAGCTATATGTACGGCAACGCGAAAGCATTATCCGATATCAACATAATTGCAGAAGACAACAACAAGGCAGAAGTTTATAATGCCGATGCAATTGAGATGAAATCGCTGATAGAAAACCGCTTGTGGAGCAAGAACGACAAATTCTTTGAAACGATGAGGGGAGATACCCTCGCTGCCGTAAGAGAAGCTATAGGCTATATCCCATGGTATTTCAACATGCCTGCTGCCGGAATGTTCGATGAAGCATGGAAACAAGTCGAAGACGAGAAAGGCTTTTCCGCTCCCTACGGACTGACAACGGCTGAACGGCGTCACCCTTTGTTCAGGTCTCATGGTACAGGCACCTGTGAATGGGACGGAGCGATATGGCCCTTTGCTTCAAGCCAAACACTGACAGCAATGGCAAATTACATAAACAACTATCCTGCACCGGTTGTCGGAAAAGAGACATTCTTCAAACAAATGAAACTATATGTGGAAAGCCAGCATCACAGAGGAAGGCCTTACATTGGCGAATATCTTGACGAAACAAACGGCGCATGGTTGATGGGAGACAAGGAACGCAGCAGATATTACAACCATTCCACATTTAATGACCTTATGATAACCGGCATTGCCGGTCTAAGACCACAAGCTGACGGCAGCATAGAAATCAATCCTCTTGTACCGGAAGACAAATGGGATTATTTCTGTCTTGATAATATATGTTATCATGGCAACACACTGACTATTGTCTATGACAAAAACGGACAACGCTATCATCAAGGTAAAGGTCTTATGATATTCGTCAATGGCAATAAAGTAGCACAAAGAAAAGATATAGGAAAACTAACATACAAGTAAATAACATATCAAGAGGAAATGAGAAGATTTATTCTACAAGCCTTACTGTTATATAGTGTTGCAGCAGGGGCACAGACCTTTGAAAGCAAATATACAAGGTCGCTAAGCGATGTACTTGATGATGTGTCCAGAAGATTTGGTGTCAAACTGAAGTATAATGTTGATACGACAGGGCTCAAACTGACATATGCCGATTTTCGCATACGTCCATATTCTTTGGAAGAGACTCTTAACAACATTCTCTCTCCGTTCGACTTCAGGTCTGTAAAACAGAATGACAAATACTACAAGATTAAACCATACGAGTACCCACGTCGACAACCGGAAGACGGAATAAAACTAATCACATGGCTCTCATCGTTATATAACGACAAGACGTCATGGGAAGCACGCAAAGACTCCTTGAAAAGGGAAGTGCGCATGCGCTTAGGTATTGACAGACTTTTACCGCTGTGCTCAAACGAACCTCCAAAATACTCTAAGATAAGGAAGTTTGATGGTTATACAGTCCAGAATTTTTGTCTTAAGACAGTGAACGGACATACCGTATGCGGCTCTATCTATGCCCCCACAACTAAGGGGAAACACCCTCTTATAATATGCCCTAACGGTCATTTTACCAATGGACGATACGGTAAAGTGCAGCAACAAAGGCTCGCAACATTAGCCCGAATGGGAGCAGTGTGTGTAGATTATGACCTTTGGGGCTGGGGACAATCTGCCGATGAAGTTGGCAAAGAAGCACACCAAACGGCAGAAGCGCATGTCATGCAAGCCCTTAACGGCATAAGAATACTTGACTGGATGATATGCCGCAAAGACGTAGATACAAAGAGAATAGGAGTAAACGGCGGCTCAGGCGGCGGAACACAGACAGTACTGCTAACAGTTCTTGATGACAGATATACAGCTTGCAATCCTGTAGTAAGCATGTCATCATGGTTTGACGGCGGTTGTCCATGCGAAAGCGGCATGCCCATACAATTATCAGGCAACGGAACCTGTAATGCAGAGTTAGCCGCCATGTTTGCACCAAGACCAATGATGCTTGTAAGTGACGGTGGCGACTGGACATCTACGACGCCGGATCTTGAATATCCTTATTTACAACGCATCTACTCCTTTTATGATGCCAAGCAAAATGTAAGCAATATTCATCTGCCGGACGAACGGCATGACTTCGGTCCAAACAAGCGGAATGCCGTATATAAGTTCTTTATCGACACTTTTGGACTTGACGCATCAAAACTTGATGAAGACAAGGTTACGATTGAAAGTGAAGACGCTCTGAAATTCAAATGACACCAAGATATACTCTGACAAAAAACATACCTAAATCATTATTGTTTATTTAATAACTCAAACATCAGTTACTAACAAATTATGGAAAAAAGAACCTTTGCATTGTCTATCATAACACTTTGTGTGTTTACGGCACAAGCTCATTGTGACTCATTTTCTCAGGGAAAAACAGACACTTCAGCCAACGACAAAGCACACATATTATGTTATAATACACCTGCCACAATGTGGACAGAGGCACTACCTATAGGCAATAGCCGTTTGGGAGCCATGATATACGGTATTCCTTCATCAGAAAGACTACAATTAAATGAAGAAACCATATGGGCTGGACGTCCTAACAATAACGCTAATCCGGAAGCGTTGGAATATCTGCCAAAAGTAAGACAGCTCGTTTGGGAGGGTAAATATAAAGAAGCGCAAGATCTTGCAACCAAACATGTACAGGCTAACACCAATAACGGTATGCCATTTCAGCCTTTCGGAGATTTGTATATCAGTTTCCCCGATGTCGAAGGCTATGACAACTATTACAGAGAATTAAGCCTTGACTCTGCAAGGGCAATAACAAGATATACATCAAACGGTGTTACCTATCAGAGAGAATACATATCAGCCTTTAAAGACAATGTGATAGCCATACATCTTACGGCAGACAAGAAAGGCATGATAACATGTACGGCACAAATGACATCACCGCAACAAGACGTGACCATTAGTTCTGAAAACGATGAAATAGTTCTGAGCGGCATCAGCGGCGGACATGAAGGTCTGAAAGGCAAGGTTACATTCACAGGACGAGCCACAGCCAAGATAAAGGGCGGTACCATGAGCAGCAGGGATGGCGTATTACAAATAAACCATGCCGATGAAGCTGTGATATATGTCACCATTGCCACATGTTTCAAACATTATGACGACATCAGCGGCAATGACACTTTGATATCCAAAGAGACGCTGCACAAAGCCATAACAAAAGAATATCGTACAATAAAAGACGACCATGTAAAATATTATAAAAGTCTGTATGACCGCGTACAACTGAATCTCGGCGCTAATAATTATTCTCACCTTTCTACCGACAAACGTGTCGAAACCTTTAAACAACATACAGACTTACACCTTACCGAAACTTATTTCCAGTTCGGACGCTATTTATTGATATGTTCATCACAGCCGGGCACTCAACCCCCTACTCTACAAGGTATTTGGAATGACAAGATGCTACCCTCATGGGACAGCAAATACACTTGCAATATTAATCTTGAAATGAACTATTGGCCGGCAGAGGTCACCAATCTTACAGAACTTACGGAGCCACTACTTAGTCTTATCGAAGATGTCAGTAACACAGGGCGCGATGCAGCACGTATTATGTATGGCGCAGACGGTTGGGTACTTCATCACAACACCGATTTATGGAGAGTAACCGGTGCCATTGACAAAGCACCGTCAGGACTTTGGTCTACAGGCGGAGCTTGGCTGAGTCAGCATGTATGGGAACACTATCTTTATACCGGCGATAAAACATTTCTTGCACGCTTTTTCCCGATTATGGAAAACGCTGCACGTTTTATCAATCAAATAATGGTAAAACATCCTAAAACAGGAAATTGGGTCGTATGTCCAAGTCTTTCTCCGGAAAATGCACATCCTTACAAAGCAACAACAGCAGCCGGCGTTACAATGGACAACGAACTTGTATTCGATCTGTTCAATCATGTCATAGATGCCGCCACTATATTGGGGAAAGCCCAAAGCAATACTCTTATAGACAGTCTTAAAAACAAGTTGGACGGATTGGTACCTCTTCAAACCGGACGTTGGGGACAACTGCAGGAATGGATGGATGATTGGGATAATCCTAACGATAACCATAGACATGTGTCTCATCTTTACGCCATGTATCCAAGCAATCAGATATCACCGTTCCGCACTCCTCAACTTGCAGCTGCGGCACGCACATCTCTAATACATAGAGGCGACCCCTCTACAGGTTGGAGTATGGGTTGGAAAGTATGCCTCTGGTCACGTCTGCTTGATGGTAACCACGCATGGAAACTTATAGGAGACCAACTGACACTTGTCAGAAGCGAAAAGAAGAAAGGCGGAACTTACGCTAATCTCTTTGATGCACATCCTCCTTTCCAAATTGACGGCAACTTCGGATGCACTGCCGGCATTGCTGAGATGTTATTGCAAAGCCACGACGG
>JBJFGK010000103.1:0-12592 GCA_051892655.1 Prevotella sp.
ACCGCAATGACAATGATATGCTGCGGCTCTATCAAAGCGCAAGACAACACAGGCTTTATTGGTAAAAACGAAATTCAACTGACCGGAAAGCTAATGACTCCGGAAGCCTTATGGGCTATGGGACGCATAGGCTCGGCACAAGCTGCACCTGATGGGAAAAGCATAGTATACCAAGTTGGCTATTACAGCGTAAAGGCAAACAAAGGCCATCAAGTATTGTATGCAATTGATGCAAACGGTAAAAACAACAAGATTCTTACAAAGGATGCAAAGAGCGAAACCGATCCGGCATGGATAGAAGATGGCAAAAAGATTGCCTTTCTTAGAGAAGGACAAATATGGAAGATGAGTTCTGACGGTAACGACAAGGTTCAACTGTCACACGACAAGGATGACATTGAAGGCTTTAGTTTTTCTCCAGACGGCAAATGGGTCATTCTTATCAAGCAGATTCCTTACAACGAAATCATAAAGAAGAATCCTGACGATCTTCCTTTGGCTACGGGACGTGTTGTTACGGACATGAATTACCGTCATTGGGACGAATATGTCGAAACCATTCCACATCCGTTCCTCGCCCAAGTAATGCCTGACGGTTCTATTGGCGAGGGGAAAGACATAATGGAAAACGAGCCTTATGAATGTCCGGTCAAGCCATTCGGAGGTATTGAACAGCTTGCTTGGAGTCCCGATTCCAAAAGCATTGCATATACATCAAGAAAAAAGACAGGCATTAATTATGCTATATCTACCGACACCGACATTTATTTATATTGTATAGACAGTGGCAAAACCACCAACCTGTGTAAACCGGAGAATTACCAAGAGCCTGAAATTGACATGACTAAGACCATGAAATATCAGGATGTAAATTCAAAAGACAATTTGAAAAACAATCCCGGATACGATCAAAATCCCAAGTTTTCTCCCGACGGAAAGTATGTTGCATGGCAAAGCATGGCACGCAACGGTTATGAAAGTGACAGAAACAGACTTTGTGTTTACAATCTTGCCACCGGCGAAAAATGCTACACCACTGAGGCTTTTGACTCAAACGTAGATGATTTCTGTTGGGATGATGATTCAAAGTCACTATATTTCATAGGCGTATGGCATGGTTGTACTGATATTTACCGTACCAATATCAAAGGAGAAGTTGTTCAACTCACGGAAGGCTGGCATGATTATGGCTCCATACAAATGCTTCACGACGGCAAGAAACTATTGGCAGAAAGACACAGTATGTCACAAGCGTCAGAACTTTACATAGTATCTCCTGTCAAAAAAGCTAAAGAATCAAAAGCCGAACAAGTGACATTTGAGAACAAACATCTATATGATCAAATGACATTCGGCAAGATTCAGCAACGCTGGACAAAGACTTCAGACGGCAAAGATATGATGTATTGGATTGTTTTGCCTGCTGATTTTGATCCGGCAAAAAAATATCCGACCCTATTGTTTTGCGAAGGAGGACCGCAAAGCCCTGTATCACAATTCTGGAGTTATAGGTGGAACTTCCAAATAATGGCGGCTAACGGCTATGTTATCATTGCTCCTAACCGTCGCGGTCTTCCCGGTTTCGGCAGTGAGTGGAATGAAGAGATCAGCGGAGACTGGACTGGCATGTGTATGAAAGACTATTTAAGTGCCATTGATGATGCTTGTAACAATCTACCATTCGTGGACAAGGAGCGTCTTGGCGCTGTCGGAGCCAGCTTCGGAGGTTTCAGCGTGTATTATCTTGCAGGTCATCATGACAAGCGCTTCAAGTGTTTCATCGCACACGACGGTGCTTTCAATCTCGAATCAATGTATACAGATACAGAAGAAGCATGGTTTAGCAATTGGGAGTATGAAGATGCTTTCTGGAATAAGGACATGTCGGAGAACGCAAGAAAGACATACGAGAACTCACCTCATAAATTTGTCGATAAATGGGACACGCCGATACTATGTATACATGGAGAAAAGGACTACCGCATCAATGCCAATCAAGGCATGGGAGCCTTCAATGCTGCCCGCATGAGAGGCATACCGGCAGAACTTCTTATATATCCGGACGAGAACCATTGGGTTCTGAAACCACAAAACGGTATATTGTGGCAACGTACATTCTTTGAATGGCTTGACCGTTGGCTTAAGAATAAATATTAAAAACAGAACTAAAACACATATAAAATGACACAGGAAATCCAAAAGAAATTAAATGACTCTAAGGCCCTACGTTGGACGGCCTTAACGTTGGTAGCCTCTATGATGTTTTTCGGCTATATGTTTGTAGACGTAATGTCACCGTTACAATCACTTATAGAGCAAGAACGAGGCTGGAGTCCGGATGTTTTCGGCACTTATGCTGCAGGCGAGTATATCCTCAATGTATTCGGCTTCCTTATAGTAGCCGGTATCATTCTTGACAAATGCGGCATACGTTTTACAGGAGAGTTGTCGGCATCAATGATGTTTGTCGGTGCTTGCATCAAGTTTTATGCTATCAGCGATGCTTTTGCCGACACAGCACTTGCCACATGGCTTGATTCGTGGTGGGTTTCTATGCCTGCAAGCGCAAAATTGGCATCATTTGGCTTCATGATTTTCGGTTGCGGATGTGAAATGGCAGGTACTACTGTATCAAAGGCAATAGCAAAATGGTTTAAAGGCAAAGAGATGGCACTTGCAATGGGTCTTGAAATGGCAATAGCACGTGTCGGAGTGTTTGCCATTTTCTCCATTTCGCCTATCATTGCAGAGAAAATGGGCTCTGTAGCCGCCCCCGTTGGCTTCTGCACAGCACTGCTTTTCATCGGCCTTATCACATTTACCGTATTCACATTCATGGATCGCAAACTTGACAAACAGTGCGGCGTAGGCGCTGACGGCAGTAGTGAGGACGAAGAATTTAAAGCTTCTGACCTGAAAAACATTCTTACAAGCCGCATCTTTTGGATTGTTGCGCTGTTGTGTGTATTATACTATTCTGCAATCTTCCCTTTCCAGCGCTACGGTGCCAACATGTTGCAATGCAACCTCGACGGCATATCACCGTCAGATGCATCAAACATATTCCGTTGGTTCCCTATCGGAGCTGCTGTCATCACGCCGTTTTTGGGTTCTTTTCTCGACCATAAAGGCAAAGGAGCCACGATGCTTATATGGGGAGCGGTACTGCTTATTGCATGCCATCTGATATTTGCATTTGTGCTTCCCTCCACTCACAGCTACGTTATTGCATATTCTACAATCGTATTATTGGGCATTTCATTCGCGCTTGTACCTGCCGCTTTGTGGCCAAGTGTACCTAAAATAATCGATGAGAAAGTGCTTGGCAGCGCATATTGTCTTATTTTCTGGGTACAAAACTTCGGACTATGCTTCGTCCCGATGCTAATCGGAAGCGTGCTTGCAAAAGCCAATGCCGACAATCCGGCTGTTATCGCAGCAAAAGCCGAAGGTTGCGAGTTTATACCTTACGACTATACCATACCTCTTGTTATATTTGCTTGCTTCGGAGTTGCAGCGTTGCTGCTCGCATTCTATCTGAAGATAATAGACCGCAAATACTCTTTCGGACTGGAAAAACCGAATATTGAAGCATAACATCAGATACATAATGATTGCCACTTCATTACATGGCAATTGAAAACATATATCAGACAAAAACTTGTAGCTTTAAGTCTGCAAACCTAAATGGGGCGTATCAGTACTTGACAAACATTGATACGCCTCTTGTTTATATACTTTTCCACAAACAAGCAGCTTAACAACAAAGTTCAAACAGTATTTTTAAAAGGGATGAACAGTATGTTTAAGAGCCCCAAACAGTATGTTTGAGTGGGCTAAACAGCATAGTTACGAGATAAAACAAGCATAGTTACAAATTGTATTCCCAACCCTATATACAAAAAACAGTGGCTTGACTTCGTCAAACCACTGTTCATATATTGTAATTCCATTATTCTTAGAACGGTAAATCATCGGCGCTATCACCCTCTGCCGGTGCGGGGAAAGGCTTATCTTCCACTGCGGGAGCAGCCGGCTGTGCCATAGGAGCCTGAGAATCGGCTGCCGGGAATGGAGGTGCCTGTATATTCTGAGCCACGACATTAGGATCTATGCGCTCTACTTTCCATGCACGGACACTGTTAAACCATCTGCCGTTATACTCATGCGCATCAATATCAAAACTAACTCTCAGTTCCTCACCGCTCTGAATATTAAACAAATCTATCTTGTCTGATCCGAAAACATTGAAACAGCATTTTCTTGGATACTGATCATGTGTTTCCAAAACATATTCTTGTGACTTCCACTGAGTACCTCTTGCCGATACGCCCTCTCTTGCCGGAAGAACAACGATTATCTTACCTTCTATTTCCATTTATAATTGATATTTTGATTTATTATTCGGATTGCGAAATTAGCAAAATAGTTGTAATTAAAGAAATTTTTACACGTTTTTTTTGCTTCGGAGTTACCTTTTTAGTATTTTTGTAACCTAAGTTTATATACTGATAAAACCTTAAAACATTTATTATATAATGAGACTTACAATATCAAGCATTACACTTGCCGGACGGCTGTCTGCACTCTCAAAAGTGTTCAACAGCAAAAACTCCATGCCTATTCTTGATTGTTACTTGTTTGAAGTAAAAGACAACAAGTTGAAAATCACAGCTTCTGACAGTGAAAACGTCATGACAACCACATTGGATCTTGACGCATCAGACAGTGAAGGTACATTTGCCGTAAACAACAGAACAATACTTGACGCAGTGAGAGAACTGCCTGAGCAGCCTCTTACGTTAGATGTGGACATGACATCTTATGCAATAAAGGTAATATATCAAAATGGTATATACAATTTTACAGGACAGAGCGGAGACGAATTTCCACGTCCGCAGCAATTAAGCGACGCTGCAGCAGCCATTACCATTGATTCCAAGACATTGTGCAACGACATTTCACACTCTATCTTCGCTACAGCCAACGAAGAGTTGCGCCCCGTGATGAACGGTATATACTTTGACCTCACGACAGAACATCTTGCAATAGTTGCCAGCGACGGCCACAAACTTGTCCGCACACGCAACAACAGGATAAAAAGCGAAACTCCAATGTCTTTTATACTGCCTAAAAAACCGGCAAACCTGCTCAAGAACGTTCTCAACAAGAGCGAAGACGATGTGATAATACGCTTTGACGACCGCAATGCATGCATCTCTTTTGCCGAAGGCACCCTGTCTTGTCGTCTGATAGAAGGACGTTATCCAAACTATAACTCTGTAATACCACAAGACAACCCCAACCAGCTGAGCATAGACCGTAGCGTACTTATCGGTGTTTTGCGCAGAGTATTGCCCTTTGCAAGCGACAGCAGCCAGCAAATACGCCTCCACATAGAAATGGGCAAGACCGTAATATCATCAGAAGACATTGATTTCTACACAAGCGCAAAAGAAGAAATAGCCTGCGACTATAACGGCAACACTATGGACATAGGTTTCAAAGGGTCATCGCTGGTAGAAATACTCAACAACCTCGATTGTTCGGAAGTTGTACTGCAGTTGGCAGACCCAAGCCGCCCATGCCTGATACTCCCTTCTGAACAAGAAGAAGACGAAGATGTACTTATGCTTATCATGCCAATGTTACTCAACGATTGACATTACACTAAGGTAATAATACATAAACATGAAACTCAACTTATCTAAGCCCCTGATTGTCTTCGACCTGGAGACAACAGGGCTTGATCTTGTTAATGACAGGATAATACAAATATCTTATATAAAGGTAAACCTTGACGGTACTGAAGAAAGAAAAAACTTCTTTATCAATCCCGGAAAACCTATCCCTGCCGAAGTAGCCGAACTTACAGGCATCAGCGACAATGATGTCAAAGACGCCCCGACATTCAAGGAAATATCGGCAAAACTGAAAGAAAAATTTTCCGGATGCGACTTTGCGGGGTTTAACTCCAATCATTTTGACATTCCTATGCTTGCCGAAGAGTTCTTAAGAGCCGGCATAGACTTCGATTTTTCCCAATGTCGTCTTATAGATGTACAGACAATCTTTCACAAAATGGAGCGCCGCAACCTTGCAGCAGCATACAAATTCTATTGCGGACGCAAAATGGAAGAAGACTTTACAGCGCATAGAGCCGATGAAGATACCGAAGCCACCTATCGTGTACTGCAAGCCCAATTAGATATGTATGCACCCGGCAAACAAGAAGAACCTGAAAGACAACTCAAAAACGACATTGGAGAACTTGCCAACTTCTCAAAAACGAATACCAATATTGACTTCGCAGGACGTATAATATGGAAAGAGCGCAAGAACTCCAATGGTGAAACCTTGACCGATGATAAAGGAAACCCCATCATGTATGAAGTCTTTAACTTCGGTAAATACAAAGGCTGGGGCGTTATCGAAGCATTACACCGCGATCCGGGATATTACAATTGGATAATGAACAGCGATTTCACATATAACACCAAACAAGTATTGACAAGAATAAGGCTGAAAGATTTAAACAGACATTAGTCTGACCATATCAGGAAGAATGTCTTTTCCACTGATATATATAATTGACAGATGTCATATATACATGATCTCACACTCACACTTATAATCTTGCTTAACAGGAAACAATGCTCAAAGGTAAAAAAATAGTACTTGGTATAACGGGAAGCATAGCTGCATACAAAGCATGCCTCATTATTAGAGGTCTCATCAAACGAGGTGCAGAAGTTCAAGTCGTGATAACTCCGGCAGGAAAGGAATTTATCACTCCTATAACATTGTCAGCACTGACACACAAACCTGTTGTCAGCGAATTTTTCTCACAACGCGACGGCTCATGGAACTCACACGTAGACTTGGGATTATGGGCTGATGCCATGCTCATAGCGCCATGCACGGCAAGCACATTGGGTAAAATGGCAAACGGAATAGCAGACAACATGCTCATTACCACATACCTGTCAATGAAAGCACCGGTATTTGTCGCACCCGCGATGGATCTTGACATGTACGCCCATCCTTCCACGCAACACAACATAATGACCTTGCAGTCTTTCGGCAACATATTCATAGAGCCACAAAGCGGTTTTCTGGCCAGCGGACTTGAAGGTAAAGGAAGAATGGAAGAGCCTGAAGTCATCGTTGATACACTTGACAGTTTCTTCTATGACAAGAAGACACAGCTCAAAGGCAAGAAAATCATGATAACAGCAGGACCTACCTATGAAAAAATAGACCCTGTAAGATTTATCGGAAATTATTCCAGCGGTAAAATGGGCTTTGCCCTTGCCGAAGAATGTATTGCAAGAGGTGCGGAAGTGACACTCGTCAGCGGACCGACAAGTCTGAAATGCAACAAAAACATCAATCGTATCGATGTGGAAAGCTGTCAAGAGATGTATGATGCAGCCATAAACCATTTCCAACATTGCGATGCGGCAATACTATGTGCAGCTGTCGCTGACTTCAGGCCTAAGAATGTGGACGACAGAAAGATAAAAAGGGAGAAAGACGACCTTTGTTTGCAACTCTGTCCAACAAACGACATTGCCAAAGAGCTTGGCACAAGGAAAACAGAACGGCAGATTCTCGTAGGGTTTGCACTTGAAACCAACGATGAAGATGCAAATGCAAGAAAAAAACTTGAGAAGAAAAATCTTGATTTCATAGTTCTTAACTCTACCCGCAATGAAGGAACTACATTCCAAAGCGATGACAATCAGATAAAAATCATACGCAAAACATCTGAAATAGAATATAGTAAAAAGAGCAAAAAAGATGTTGCCTGCGACATAATTGACGAGCTTGTGTCTGAAATTGGGCAATAAATGTTGTTACGTTATTCATATTTATAAAATGTCAAGATATAAGATTTTCGCCTTTCTGTTCGCTTTTATAACATCCGTAACCAATGTTACGGCACAAGAATTATTGGCAAAAATAACCATCAACCACAATCAGATACAAGGAACAGACGCCAGCGTATTCGACAATCTGCAAGAAACGTTAGAGCAGTTTGTAAATGACAGACAATGGACATCGTTACAGTTTCAGAAAAACGAAAGAATAGTATGCAACTTCAATATAACTGTAACTAAATACGACCAGTCTTCCAACCTCTTTACATGTACTGCGTTAATACAGGCAAACCGTCCTGTATACAATTCAGCATATACTTCGACATTGTATAATAACAAGGACAATGAGTTTAATTTTGAGTTTGCACAATTCGACCAGCTCAATTTCAATGAAGAACAGATAGACAACCAACTGACAGCTCTTATCGCCTATTATGCCTACCTTATAATAGGTCTTGATCTTGACAGCTTTTCGCCAATGGGAGGAGAAGACATATTGCAACGATGTCTGAATCTTGTGAACAACGCACAAAATCTTAACTTCTCCGGATGGAAAGCTTTTGAGAACGATCGTAACAGATTTGCATTCATAAACGACTATCTTGAAGGAGCAATGAAGCCGTTCAGACAGTTGCAATATGATTATTACCGCACCGGACTTGATGAAATGGCAAACAATGTAGAGCGCGGACGCACCAATATTACCACTTCTATCGAGACAAACCTCAAAAAAGTGCACGAAGACAAACCACTCAGTTTACTACCACAAATATGGACAGACTATAAAAAAGACGAACTGAGTAGCATATACAAGGGCAAAGGCACTCAGAAAGAGAAAGAATCAGTCTATGACATACTGTTCTCTATCAATGCTTCGCAAAACGACTATTGGTCAAAAATAAAGGAATAACAAGCGTTTTGACTATACATAGACCATTTCGGCATATAACATACTGATTATGCTTCAACAACTTTACATAAAAAACTTTACCATTATCGACACGCTTGACATCTGTTTCAATCCGGGTTTTTCTGTTATTACCGGAGAAACGGGTGCAGGAAAGAGTATCATTCTTGGTGCCATAGGACTGCTTCTCGGTCAAAGAGCCGACGTAAAGAGCATAAAACCGGGTTGCGACAAATGCGTGATTGAAGCTCATTTTAATATTAGCGAATATCACATGCAGCCTTTTTTTGAAGACAACGACATTGACTTCGATGCCAAAGACTGTATAATGAGACGCGAAATAAGCTCATCAGGAAAGAGCCGCGCTTTTATCAACGATGTTCCGGTGCCACTTTCCACTATGCGGCAATTAGGTCAGCAACTGCTCGACATCCACAGCCAGCACCGCAATCTGCTTCTTAACGAAGAAGATTTCCAATTGAACGTGGTGGACATCATTGCCGGTAACAATAAAATTCTTGATGAATACGGCAAACAATACGCAGAATACACAGCCGCATCAAAGGCGGTTGCACGGATGAAACAGACAATCGAAGAGAGCAGACAGAATGAAGACTACATGCGTTTTCAGCTTAAAGAACTTTCAGAAGCCTCTCTCGAAAGCGGCATACAGGAACTATTGGAAACCGAATGTGAAAAACTCAACCATGTAGAAGAGATAAAATCTGCACTATATACTGCCGATAACATAATAAACGGCGATAACGACAGCAATTTACTCGGCAACTTGAGAGAACTGTCACGCACTCTCAACGGTATCACCGACATTTATCACGATGTAAAAGAATTATCCGAGCGCATAGATGCATGCTATATAGAAATGAAAGATATTTCACAGGAGTTGGGAAGTGCGTCAGAAGCAGTTGACTTTGACCCTGCCCGTCTTCAACAGGTCAGCAGTCAGCTCGACAGGATATATACTCTTGAGCAGAAATATCACCTCACGACAGTCGAAGAACTTATGGCTATGCAGAAAGACATTGAAAACAAACTTTCTGAAATAGATAATTGCGACGACCTGTTATCATCTCTCGAAGCAAAAGAACAGCAAGCACTATCCGCATGTATGTCCATTGCCGACAAACTGACGGCATCGAGAACCAACACCGCTACCAAAATAGAAAGAGAAATGCGCAAGTTACTCGTGCCGCTTGGTATTCCCAATGTACAGTTTGCCGTAAACATAAGCGGACGCGAGCTATGTCCGAGCGGCAAAGACAGCGTGTCTTTCCTTTTCTGTGCCAATTCCGGAGGCGAGATGCAGCCTGTTACGCAAGTTGCATCAGGCGGAGAAATAGCCCGTGTCATGCTGTCTATAAAAGCCATGATAAGCGGAGCTGTCAAGCTTCCTACCATTATCTTCGACGAAATAGATACTGGAGTAAGCGGAAAGATAGCTGAGAAAATGGCAGACATTATGCTTACGATGTCAAAGTCTGACAGACAGGTCATAAGCATAACCCATTTACCACAGATAGCTTCCAAAGGACAGACCCACTACAAAGTATATAAGGAAGAGGACAAGCATGGTACGACAAGCCGTATGACAATGCTTGACGATGACGGACGCATAAAAGAGATTGCCCAAATGCTAAGCGGAGCAGAGGTTACAGACGCAGCCATAAGCAACGCACGCGAATTATTAAACGTAAATTAATCATCATCATGAATATAAAATCCATACAACAATTATTTATCGTATCATTATTATTGTTGCTTTCTACCGTAACCGCAGCACAGCCGGCAACGGTTAAGAACGCTGCAAAATCTGTTTTCAAACTCACAACATACAATAGTGACGGCAGCATAATGGGAGAAAGTCATGGCGTATTTATAGGTAGCGGTGACGAATGTATATCAAACCTGCAACCGTTGGTGGGAGCGGCATGCGCAACTGTTACTGATGTAAAAGGCAACACCATGAATGTGTCACGTATCATTGGCATCAACGAGCTCTATGATGCGGCACGGTTTAAGATAGATGGCAAAGGCACACCGCTGCAGGTGGCAAAAACGGCTGCAAATTCAGGTTCACAAATATGGCTTGTACCCTACTCCGCCAAGCAAAATGCCATATCAGCTACCGTGAAAAACGTTGAAAAGTTCATGGGAGACAATTCTTACTATATCTTCTCTATCACTCCTCCGGCTGACAGCGATGCTTGTCCTTTCATTGATGCATCAGGATGTGTTATCGGTCTTATGCAACGGTCAACGACAAGCAGCGACATTCATGCCGCCGATGCACGCTTTTATGCAGGCTTGCAGGCTTCCGGATTCAACGTCAATGATGCTACGATGCGCAAAATAGGCATACCGATGGCTCTGCCTTCCGTAAAAGAGCAGGCCTTACTCGCCCTTATGATGACAGAACAAAGCGGAGACTCTCTCAAAAAGACCGCTGCCATAAGTGATTTTATTAACAGTTTTCCTGATGTCACAGATGGTTACATGGCACATGCACGCATGATGGTATCTTCACATGACTTTGACAAAGCTGCCAAAGACATGGAAACAGCCATAAAGAAAGTCACCAAGAAGGACGAAGCACATTTCGGATACAGCCGAATCATACACGACAAGGAAATTTACATGTCAGACATGCCTTACAAAGCATGGAGTTTGGACAAGGCTCTTGACGAAGCAGTACAGGCATACAACATCAACCCGCATCCTTCTTATAAGGAACAGCAGGCAAAAGTGCTGTTCTCTCTTGGCAGATATGACGAAGCTTACAACATTTTCGAGACTCTTACGTCATCGTCAATACGCAATCCGGAACTGTTTTACGAGGCTGCCCGCTGTAAACAAATGATGAATTCTCCTGCAAAAGAAACCATTGCGTTGCTTGACAGTGCCATTGTCAACACCGACAGCCTGCGTATCAGAGAGGCTGCTCCATACTATCTGCTTAGAGGACAGATGTATTATGAAACCGACAGTTTCCGTCAGGCGGTGTTCGATTATACACGTTATGAGATACTGTCCAACCGAAATGTGAATGCTGAATTCTATTACATGCGTCATCAGGCAGAAGTTAAGGGCAGGCTATACAAGCAGGCGCTATATGACATTACGGCAGCCATTGTTCTAAACCCAAAAGAACCGACTTATTACGCCGAAAAAGGCTCCCTTGAACTTAAAGTGAACATGCCCGACGAAGCCATAAAGACCGCCGAGTTGTGCATAAAGACGGCTCCCGAATATCCTTCCGGATATCTGATACTCGGCTTGGCGCAAATCAGCAAGGGCAACAAAACAGAGGGATTAAGCAATCTCAACAAGGCCAAAGAGCTTGGCGACACTCAGGCACAGGCTTTGATAGACAAATATTCTAAATAACCATACAACAAGAGTGAGGCATATGGCACCTCACTCTTTATTTTTTGTTGTACATCAAGATACTACACAATAACAGCCATAATGCTTTTTAGATGTCGGAAGTGTACTGTTTACCGCCTCCTAACAGGCTTTACGGCTATGCTTTTCAAGCACCTTAGTCTTCCATAAGCTTTCTGTAACGCCCTTTCTTGCAGTCATCTGTTCCCAACCGGCGGCTTTTATTGATTTCATAATCAGAATAGCTGCCCTCGAAGAAGAACACTTCTCCGTTGCCTTCAAAGGCGAGTATGTGCGTACAAATACGGTCAAGGAACCATCTGTCGTGGCTAATTACCACCGCACAACCGGCAAAAGCATCAAGACCTTCTTCAAGCGCACGCAGCGTATTTACATCTATATC
>JBJFGK010000104.1:0-12556 GCA_051892655.1 Prevotella sp.
TACATTTGCTGCCATTATTTCTTACCTCCTTCGGATGTATGTCGCTCTTTGTCTTGCCAAGATATGATGTGATATTATATCTGTCGAAATACTCCTCGATTTCTTGATAACTGCGGAACATACCGATACATTTAAGACCCCATACACCACGGTCTGCACGTTCTCCTCTA
This sequence comes from Prevotella sp., assembly GCA_051892655.1. GTDB lineage: Bacteria > Bacteroidota > Bacteroidia > Bacteroidales > Bacteroidaceae > Prevotella. The sequence continues at coordinate 171 of JBJFGK010000104.1, forward strand.
ACAAGATCATCGTATTCCGGAATTGTTGGGAAGTTGGTTTCCAATACTTTATTATCGCTGTATCCTGTTGTAAGACGAGCCCAATAGTTGATATCTTTGCCTATCTTGTCTCTCCAACCGATAGTAAATTCCCAACCCCAAGAGTCTATTTTACCGTAGTTTTCAGGTGTTGCTTGTGTTCCAACTGTACCTGGAAAATATTGTGTACCGGTACGTGTTGCAAACAAATCGCGACCACGATCATAGTAATAGTTGGCGTTCAAAGACAAACGTCCGTCAAGGAAACGTGCGTCAATACCGATATTAGTCTTATATGTCTTATCCCAATGAACGTCAGGATTTGTCATCGCCTTAGGTATTATCATACCGGTGTTTACAGGATTGTTGCCTCCATTACCGAATACCGCACCTTTGTCGTCATTTCTGTTGTAAAGTTGAGTCCAAAGCCATGCCTTGATGTTATCACGTCCCATGAGACCCCAAGATGCACGTACCTTTAAGAAGTCAATCCATTTAACTTTCTCCTTGAACCATTTCTCTTCAGATATTACCCAACCTGCAGATACAGAAGGGAAGTAACCCCAATAATTCTTTGGCGCAAACTTTGTGGAAGCGTCAGAACGCATAAGGAACTCAAACAGATATTTGCCAGCATAAGCATAATTAAAACGTCCGATATATGACAGCATACCTGACTCAGAGCGTGAGAATTCTGTGTCTTTAGTTCCGCTTGCACCGCTTGACTGACCATTGTGGTATGAGAAAGGATTAGAACGGGAGCCCCAAAGAGTCTCTGTTTCAGATTCAGACTTTTCTATTGAGAATAATGCACTTACATCATGCTGACCGAATTGGCGGGCATATTGAAGTGTAAAGTTAAGCTGATAGCTTTCAGACTGACTCATATTACGACGTAGATAACCGTCGCTGTTGAGACGGAGAACGCTGACCGTATTGTTGTCATAAATGACATCTTCACCGGTATAGAGGTGATTACCGCTACCGCCACGTTCAAGCAGTCTGTAAACATCCATTACCGTGCTTGCTGTATTTGTTTTGGAGTTGTTGATAGTCTTTGAATAAGACATCTTGGCAGAGAGTCCTTTGAGAGGTTTAATCCAACCGAAGTCAAATTCAAGACTTCCGTTTATGTTCATGTTATTTGTCTTGTTCTCAGAGTTATCTCTACCGTTTTGTACTGCAGTATAGTTATAAAGTCTTGTCGCTGCTGTAGGAACAGTATTCTCCATGCCTGAATAAACGATAGGATAGCCGTTTACATATTCGGGAACAAATGGCAAGTGTGTCATAAGATACTTGTAGTCATAGTCTGTACCGCCACCTTCCGGTGCTACAGCATTGTTCTTCTCGCCGTAGTCTCCTGACACTTGAATGGTTGCTTTGACGTGTTTGCCGATTTTACCGTTCACACCGGCGCGATAGTTCCAACGGCTGTAGTCAAGACGACCGATGTTGCCCTCTTGGTTATAGTATGAAACACTTGCAAAATATGTAGCTTTGTCAGAACCGCCATTCATGTTGATATTGTGACGATGTGTCAGAGCGGCTTTCCATTCATTGTCAAGCAAATTATAGTTAACACCTTTCATAGCCTCCATTTCATCAGCTTGGAACAATTGTGTACGCATTTCAATATTGTCCTGAGTTGATGTGTTGGCAGCACGCATGATATTGTAAACTCTTGCATAGTCGTAAGAGTTGAGCATCTTCGGTGTATATAATGCGTCAGTCCAGCCGAATTGTCCTGAATAGGAGATTTTCGGTGCTCCTATTGTACCTTGCTTTGTCTTTACGAGAACAACACCGTATGCTGCACGTGCACCATAGACTGCTGCAGATGCGTCTTTCAACACGGTAATGCTTTCAACTTCACTTGCGTCAAGGTTGTTGAATGCGCTTTCTGTTGAAATAAAGCCGTCGATAACATATAGAGGAGAAGGGTCAGCGTCACCACCGCGTGAAGCATCAGGTGTAACACTTGTTGCAACTCCACTTTGGCGTATCTGCAAACTTGGTGTCGCACCCGGTCTGCTACCGCCGGAATTGACACTAACACCATTGAATTGTCCTACAAGAGCATCGCCAAGACTTCCAACAGAGAGGTCTTCAATCTCTTTAGGAGTAATGGTTTCAACAGCACCTGTAATGTTTTTCATTTTTTGGGTGCCATATCCGACAACGACAACTTCTTCAAGACTTTGGTTGTCTTCTTGAAGACGGATTTTCATATTTGCCGATGGTGACAATGTCTGTGTTACGTATCCTATATAAGAAACCTGTAGCTTGGAACCTTTAGGAACGGAGATTTGGAAGTTACCGTCTAAATCGGTTATGGTACCTGCCGCTTTTGAGCCTTTTATTTGTACAGATGCACCGATAACACTCTCTCCACGCTCGTCAAGCACAGTACCTTTAACGGTCTGATTCTGCGCAAAAGTCGGTATGGCTGTCAATGCCATGACGAGACTAAAGCATAAGTTGATTATTATTCGTTTCATATTTTATTTTTTATTATTACTTGTAAGTAAGTTGACATCTGTATGTTTCATCTCATCAGATAGTCAACAGAATTTGTTTATTCGGCAGCTGTCTCTTCCGGCAACCAACGCGGGTCTCCGGTTCTCTTTTCCAATTGCTTGCTTCCGCTTATAGTAAAGTTGCCGTTTGCTGCATCTGCAAAGCCCGGATCTTCCTCAATGGCAGTTCCGCTGTTGTCATAAGGAGCAACGCTTCCGTCCGTACTTTCAAACGTACCGTCAAACATATAAGTGTTATAACCGAATGTTGCAGTTGACTGGTTGCCGCGTCCTGCAAGGAAACGACGGGCAATCTGTTTGCTACCACAATCAACGAAGATGTTGTTTGTCATAGTCCAGTAAGATGTAGTACGTCCTGCATAGCCGCTATAGTTAGCCCATTGGCCTGCTTTTGCTATATTATAGAATGTGTTATTCATGAAGTTGACAGAGTTTGTCGTATATCCGCCACGGTCGGCACGGCATGAATTGTTGTACTGAATGAAATACTTGGCATCGGAATTGCCTGTATTCCATATTGTAGAGTTCTTAACTGTAGTGTCATTTATCCAACCAGCCTTGAAAAATATTACTGCAATGGTGTTTATATTTGTAAGGCTGTTGCTTGTCAAATGAATAACACTGTTGTTTATCAAGAAATTACCGATACAATATTTCTTGTTAGAATCATATATAAGGTTGTAATTTACACCTTCTATTTTGCATCCGTTTATAACGACATTATTCATAATGTTATAGCAGTCACCGCCTCCGGTTGCACCTTTAATGCTTGGGTCCGGTGTCTCGCTCAATTCAATGAATGGCGCCATTGATGCCGAACAGTCAAAATTAATGTATTTAAGCTCTAAACCTGTGCTGGTTCTGATACTTGCTTGTTCTCCTGTGAAAATCACTTTTGCAGGATTTGCCTTGTTGGTTGTACGTAATGTTACCAAGTGATTGAAGAAATCAATATCGTCAGAGATATAATATTCCTGTCCTGCTTCGAGGTCATAACAAAGATTTGTTGTAACCGCTTCTTCAGGAATAGGATTTTCAGCAAACCAAACAGTAAGATCTACACCTGCAGGAATGGTGGCAAATGACGGAGTGAATGTACTGAACGCCATTTCGGTTGCCGATTCCGCATCTTTATTGTTATACTTGGTGTTGCCTAATGTCTTGATAGAAAATTTGTAGTTGGTGTCCTCAGCACGACTAAGGGTTAGAGAACAACCGTCAACTATCTTCTCTACGATGCCATTCACGGCAATCGGCTCGTCCGGATTGGTAACATCGTAAACAGAACACAGGTATCCCCTTGCTCCATGTACCACCGGCCATGTGATGGTCTGTGATGTTCCGTCCGTACTTGCGGTAACTACAATGTCTTCAATTGACGGAGATAGCAAAGTGGCGTTAGTCACATCGGAAGCATAACTCTCGTCATCATCATAGACATCGTCACAAGAGACAAACATAAAGGCCAAGGCACCCAGAGCCAAAACCGCTGGATGTAAGGCTTTAAATGTGTCTCTAATTAGTCCAATTAGGGATATAAGTAATTTTTAGACTCTTTTTTGCCAATAAGAGAACATACATAAAAATTAATTTAACATTTATATCTTTATGTAAACAAAGTAATTTAACTACTTACAAAATGTATTTTTAATAAAAAACAAGTAAACAATTGTCATTTGTTATTGGAATATTGTGTTTCACGACATGCAACTACAATAAATATTATATCTTATTTTCAGATTATATGGGTACATTTTTTATATCCAATCGTCATATTTTTACAAAATTATATTATTTTTGCAAATAGGGGGTGGCATATTATGTCCATTCTATCAAGATATTAATAAGGTGTGTCACACTTAAATCTTATATGAAAAAACATTATTCTGAAATTTTATTAATTAATATATGTTGAACTTTAATAATCGATTTATGAGAAAAAAATCATTAATTGGACTAATTAGAGACACATTTAAAGCCTTACATCCAGCGGTTTTGGCTCTGGGTGCCTTGGCCTTTATGTTTGTCTCTTGTGCTCAGGACGGTTTCGATGATGAGAGTTTTGACGGCGGCGTTTATAATACGCAATTGGAAACTCCCGCTGCCAATGACATCTCCGTTAAGTCAAGTGATGACGGAACACGTCTTATCATCTCGTGGCCTTTGGTTTATGGTGCAGGAGGTTACCATGCAGTACTTACCAACCTTACAACAGAGGAAGTGGTAACAGACTCGATTATTGATAACAATGCGTTTTCTGCACCACGAAATGAGGAAAATAACTATGAGCTTACATTGCAAGTGCTTGGCAATACCCAAAAGAACAACACCGGCGGTGAGTTGGTTCTGAAAGCATTTAATACGTTTACTCCGGCATTCGGCACTATTCCGAGCGGAACAGACCTTAATGCTTTCTTTGCAGAAGCAACGCTTCCCGAGCAGCAAGATGCCATAGCTTTTGACCTCGAACAGGGCGGTACATATCAATTGACTGATGTATTGGACTTCGGAGACAAATATGTCGTGCTTCGTACCACAGGTACACATGCTACGATTACGACATCTCCGGGTGCTTGTTTCAAGTTCGGCAATGGTATTAAACTGCAGAATATCGATATAGATGCTACGGACAATACTACCAATGGCTTGCTTTTGATGTCCGATACACCAAACGAAGCACAGTCTATTGAGGCATTGGGATATAAAGACAAGGGTGCCAACCAGACGGGTTATGTTATGACAAATCCCGTAACATTGAAGAATGTGAATGTAAAGGGACTTCAAAAGAGTCTCATATATGGAAACAAAATTAATTGGAGTTTGCTCGGACTGATTATAGACGGCTGTATGGTACAGCTTGATAACGAAGAAAGCATGGGCGTTATCAACATGTATGGTTCATCAAACGGTCTTATCAAGAGCTTTACAGTAAGCAACAACACATTCTATAACTTGAAGAAAAACGAATCGGCATATTTCTTGAGATACGGCAATTCAAGTAATGCCCAGCCGAAAAAGATTTTCGGTAACGGAGAAACAGCCGTTTTGACATTGTCAAACAATACGTTTGCAAATGTGTTTACAAATAAGGACTTTGCCAATAACCTTGCAAATACAGATGCAGTAACGACAATCATGACTGACAACATATTCTATGACGTATATAGAATATACCAATTTGTACAGACCAATACCAAGAGAACGACAAGAAACAATTATGTATGGTGGGTAAATACTCCTAAACAGTCAAATGATATAACCAGAACAGACTCCAACGGCAATCCGCTTTGTACAGAGGCAGATCCCGGTTTCCCGACTATGGATACCCTCACTCCATTGGATTTCAGCCAGCCTAACGGAGGCGTAAATTTCGTTCCTTCAGGACTTCCTCTTGATAATAGAGCCGGTGACCCACGTTGGCTGCCAACCGAATAAATTAATTATGTAATAAAAACACACAAGATATGAAAAGAAAATTCATAATAAGTTTGTGCTTGAGCCTATTCATGGCTTTGTTCGCAGTGCCGGCTCTTGCCCAAGATCAGACGGTAAAAGGTACTGTCGTTGATGAAAACGGAGACCCTATTATCGGTGCTTCGGTGCGTGTGAACGGTAAAAACGGTACAGGTGTAATTACCGATCTTGACGGTAACTATACGATTTCCGTGCCCAAAGGAAGCAAGGTGACAATATCTTATATAGGTTATATAACCCAGACAGTTGCTCCGGGCGGTAAAGTAAAAATGAAAGAAGACGCCCAAAACCTTGAAGAAGTTGTCGTTGTCGGTTACGGCGTACAAAAGAAAGCCCACCTTACAGGTTCTGTGGCAACTGTTCAGATGGATGATATACAGGATTTGTCTGGAGCAGGACTCGCATCTTCGCTTGCCGGACTTATGAACGGTGTGAGCGTAAGTGGCGGTGACTCGCGTGTGGGAAACAATGCTACGATAATGATACGTGATACCAACGACTTCGGAGATATCGGTATTACAAATGTAGAACCTCTTTATGTAATCGATGGATATGTTTATCCCAATGACGTAAAATCAGGAACATCAAATTTGGCAACCAATCTTGGAGCTCAGGCATTCAACAATCTTGACCCGTCGGAAGTGGAAAGCATATCAGTATTGAAGGATGATTCGGCTGCCGTATATGGTGCCCGTGCTGCCAACGGTGTTATTCTCGTTACTACAAAGAAAGGAAAACTCGGTGCTCCGCGCATCACTTATAACGGTACTTTCGGTATTACAGACGCCGTTTCTCATCCAAAGATGTTGAGCGCATACAATTATGCCCGTCTGTATAATGCTGTTGCAGCAGCCGATCCTACGGTTACATCGCTTAACCGTACCACCGGACTCTTCCAGGCAGACGAGCTTGAAGCTATGAAGAGCCTTAATTATGACCTGCTTGACAAGTATTGGGACACCGGATTTACCATGCAGCACAGTGTCAATGTGAGCGGTGCGACAGAGAAAGCCAGCTATTTTGCAGGTGTTTCTTACTTCGAGCAAGACGGTAATCTTGGTCGTCTTGACTACGACCGTTGGAACTATCGTGCCGGCGTTGACGTTAAAATCAGCCAGTATCTTAAGGCAAACCTTAGCGTAAGTGGTGATTACAGCGATCAGAACAAGCCAAATGTCTCTTTCGGATCATCAGGAGATGAAAACGATTATCGCAGTCTTCTCTTCCGTCCGCGCTATTTGCCGGAGACGGTAGATGGCCGTTACATACTCGGATATGGCGTAAGCAATTCAGAGTCAAATTCAGCTCAGAAGTACGCATACGGCTTAATGCAGAACAACGGAGACTATAAAGAGACCATGACTTCCAATACAAACATTAACGGAAGCCTTGAATACGACTTCAGTTGGAGCAAGATCTTGAAAGGTTTAAAGCTCCGCTTCTCTTACTCAAAGAGTATCAATACTTCAAAAGGTAATGAATACGGTTCCGAGTTCACGCTTTATAAGATGATAAACCGTACAGGTAGCGGCTCTCACCTCTATACTCCAATAGCAGGAGAAGAGTATGATCCTTATCTCGTGAGCGACAATTTTGAGCCTATAACATACGATAACGGTGGTATTGGTGGTTATTTGTCTCGTACAATGACACGCACAGACAACTATCAGATAAACTTCACGGCATCTTATGCACGCACATTCGGCAAACACGATGTCAGCGCATTGTTCTCAATAGAGAAGTCTGAGGCAGAGACAGAGTGGATGAAAGGACAGGTTTCTGACCCTTATTCATTTACAACAGGACAGTCAACAGGTGCCGCAGGGCAGAATACATACGCTCCGCAGTGGACAAGATATGAGTCAGGCACACTCTCCTATATCGGCCGCTTGAATTATTCTTATGCTGACAAGTATCTTTTTGAGTTCTTGCTTCGTTCAGACGCTTCTACAAAGTTCGCTCCCAAGAACTATTGGGGCGTGTTCCCGTCTGTCAGTGCAGGTTGGGTAATCTCTGAAGAAAGCTGGTTCAAGGACAAAGTAAAATGGGTTGACTTCCTTAAAATACGTGCATCGTTCGGTATGACAGGTCGTGACAACACTCCGGCATGGCAGTGGATGAAGAATTATGACATCTGGTCAAAGCTCTCTGACGGTGCCGTCTTCGGTACAAGCAACACAGCAACCGGACAGGTGCTTCGTTTGAACAATGACAATGCCGCTATCAATACTGATGTTCATTGGGATAAGTCATACAAAGCCAATCTTGGTATTGACCTGCATGTGATTGACCAGAGACTCGGCATCACATTCGAGACTTACCGCGTATGGAACCGTGAGATGTTCATGAACCTTTCACAGACCGTTCCCGGCACAGTAGGAGGTCTTTCGGCTTATACTAACGTCGGTGAAATGGACAACTGGGGTTACGAGTTGTCTCTTAATTGGCACGACAAGATAGGCAAGGACTTCAAATATCGCATAGGTCTTAATACAAGTTACAGCGACAACAAAGTGCTCAATGCCGACTTTGCTACTGAAAACATGTATTGCAACATACAAAAAGGCGGCCGTTCTGACATCGGTACATGGGGTATGCAGTGTATAGGTATGTTCCGCTCGTTCCAAGACATCAACGAATACTTTGACAAATACGGCATTACATCTTACATGGGATTGTCAAAAGACCAAGTACGTCCCGGTATGCTTATATATAAAGATGTACGTGGTGCGTATGATTCAACCACCGGCACATACGGAGGTCCTGACGGAATAGTTGACAAAGACCAAGATCAGGTTCAGCTTTCACACAGAAACAATCCTTACGGCTTTACCGTTAATATGAGCGCAGAGTGGAAAGGCTTGTCTGTTAATGCACAGATGAATGCAAGCTGGGGCGGTTACAGCTTCTTGCCGGGCTATGCTATCAAACCTGCATACGGAATTGATGCAACCAACATGCCTTCTTTCTGGAATCCTGATGACATGTTCGTATATCAAGACATCTATGACGGACAAGGAAATCTTATCATGAAAGAGAACCGTAACGGCTCTTTGCCAAACCTTGCGTATGCATCTGTTAACTCTGTAACTTCAAACTTCTGGCGTATAAGCGGCACGCGTGTGACCCTTAATCGTCTGACCATTGCCTATAAGATACCTACAGCGTGGGTTAAATTCATAGGAATACAGAGTGCGCGTATAAATGTTACAGGACAAAACCTGCTGAGTTTCTATAATCCATATCCTGACAACTTCATCGATCCGATGTCAAGCAGCTATGGAAACTATCCTAAACTCCGCAAGTGGACTATCGGTGTAAACCTTTCGTTCTAAGTAGTAACCATAATCAAAGAAAGAACAATGAATACTAAAATAAAATTATTAGGTTTGGGACTTGCCGCTTCTTTGACTCTCGTGTCTTGCAGCGACAGTTTCCTCGAGGAGAAACAGAACTATGAAAAGTTTACTCCTGAGATATATAATGATTTTCAAGGCGCTCAATTGCGTGTGAATTCCATTTACGGTCAGTGTCTTCCTAACCCTAATTCAGCAGGAGCTTGGAATAACAACTGTACAGGTTTGGCGAGCGACATTCAGTCTAAGGCTACCGAAGAATATACTGGCATAAGCAATGATGCGGCAACCAGCTTCGTTGACCCCCGTGCCGAGCTGTCTTCAACGACTGGTTTCAAGGTTCCCGATTATTTCCAGAACGAGCAGAAACACCTTGCCAATGTATGGGGACGCATCCGTAACATCAACGAGGCAATGGCCGGCATAGAGGGAGGCTCGCTAAGTCAGGCGGATAAAGACAAGTTGGTCGGTCAATGTCTGTTCTTCCGTGCTTGGTGTTACTATCAGCTGGTTAAGTGGTATGGCGGTGTGCCTATCATCACTGAGGTTCAGGAGCCCGATCCCGGCTCGTTCACACAGCGTTCTTCGGCAAAAGACTGTATAGACTTCATCGTTAAAGACCTTGATGATGCAGCCGAGAAACTTGCAGCCGCAACAACCAACGGCGGTTGGGACTCTGACAACTGGGGACGTGTGACATCAGGAACAGCACTTGCGCTGAAAGGACGTGTACTGGTGCTTTGGGCAAGTCCGATGTTTAACAGAGCCAACGACCAGACACGCTGGCAAAATGCTTACGAACAGATAAAGAACAGTATTCCCGTGCTTAATGCCTGTGGCTATGACCTATATCAGACAAGTGACAACATCAACGCTTCGGCTTTTGCCCGCATATTTGGCGAGAAGAAAACATGCGAAGACGTGTTTGTAACACTGTTTAATATCAACGACGGTGATAGTGACGGCGGTAAGAATAACCTTTGGGAGCGTTCCATTCGTCCTATCAATACCGATGCTGCCGGCAAGAGTTCAGGCTCTGAACCATCGGCAATGCTCATTGATATGTTCCCTATGGCAGACGGTAAACTGCCTGCTACGGTGACAACATATAACAAATTGGAAAGGTCAGAATTCATCTATGAGCGTGATTATCCGTTTATGAACCGTGACCCGCGTTTCTACCGTACATTCGCATTCCCTGGTGTTCGTTGGGCTTACAAAGGTGATGCCAGCAACGGAGGTGCAAACAACAATCCTTCAGACGGTGAGAATTATGCTCTTTGGAACTATGTCTGGTACACAAGTCTTAACGATCAGGGTAACGTAGAGAGCGGCGAGTCTTACGGTGCCGACAATCTTTTGAAGAACAAGAAGGGTATGTATGTACGCAAGAGAAGCGATGACAACGATGTCAATACTCCGCTTTACAGCTATACTCCGGGTTATGCCAACGGTGCGTTCTCTCTTTCAGGAGCCAATTACATAGAGATACGTTATGCAGAAGTGTTGCTAAACTATGCTGAGGCGGCTTGTGGAGCGGGACATCTTGACGTTGCGGTAGAGCAACTTCAGAAGATTCGTGCACGTGTAGGCTATACAGGAGAAAAGAACTATGGTCTTCCGACAAACCTGGCATCGGATCAGGCTGCTTGTATGAGCGCAATTTTGCTTGAACGCCAGATAGAATTGGCATACGAAGGCAAGCGTTTCGACGACATGCGCCGTTGGATGCTCTATGACGGTGGTGCTAATGTAAGCGAGATAGAGGGTGCTCCTTCAACTTGGAGACTTTCAGGCTGGGGCGGAAATACCTGCACTTGGCTGGGCTTCACTCAGTTTAACGGTCAGCGTCGTGAGAAGATGGAGTTCCGTGTTGCCGATGCTTATGGTGTCGGAAGTACTACTTACGACAGCGATCCTTTGGTAAAGGCAGGCGTTACACGCTGTGCTCCGTTAGATTTGCGTCAGGATTTGTCAGCCCAACAGACAGCACTCAAGAACTGGTATTCACAGTATCTCGTGCGTAAGGATAACAGAGGTGACGGCAGAGATGCCAACCTCGTAGATCTTACGATACATTTCTACGCAAAATACTATTTTCTTGGTTTGTCAAGCGGTGCGCAGACACGTAACGACAGTCGTCTGTTGCAGACCATAGGTTGGGAAGATTACAACAACGGTGGTGCTAACGGTACATTTGACCCGTTGGCTGAGACTCCGGCAGAATAATATAGCATTATTCTAATTTACTATAAGACAAGTGGTGGCGATAAATTTTGCCACCACTTGTCGTTGTTTAATAGCAATCGGACTTCAAACTTTAATAAGCGTTTTCGCTTTTATTCAGACTAATGATTGATTGGGTTTAGCCACACTTTCCACGTTGTTGGCGACTCTTGATTTACGGCGCTAATTTTATCGGACTAATTGTTAATTTTTCCGCGTTTGTTGTTAATAAACATTACTATGCTGTTTAGGGGTCGTAAATAGCCTTTTTAGACCTGCTAAATAGCCTATTTACAACTCGCAAAACGCCGTATTACAACTCGCAAAATGCCGTGAGAGCGGGCGCAATATTTTATGCCCCTACTTCCGGTGTGGTGAAATTTGTATAATCAAAACTGCATATTAATTTGAAGGAACCATATATAACGGGATGCAAGTGAGTCTTTCTTGTTTTATATATGGCAGCATAGATAACCTTTCCGCTTTCATGTCGGTATTGTTGGCAAGTAATGTAGTAAGAGAATTAGCTCGTACATTACCCTCTGCCTTAACCTCTATCGGTATTACTTTTGCCGAACGTTGGATGACAAAGTCTATTTCCAAACGTGAATCGTCCGTTTTGTGATAATAAACAGGCGATACACCATGCGATATAAGTTGTTGTAGCACATATTGTTCAGTCATTCCGCCTTTATATTCAGTAAACGCACTATTGGATAAAAGAATTTGACTCGCCTCTGTATTTACCATAGCACCAAGTAATCCCAAGTCT
>JBJFGK010000105.1:0-3070 GCA_051892655.1 Prevotella sp.
AGCATTTACGATCGTGGCAAAACACATTATAAATAAATTAAGAAAAATGTATTTCATGATTTGTATTTATTGGTTTATTATCAATGAACAACGTATTTTGGCACCGGCATTGAATTTGTCAAAAATTTCTCTCCCGGCTTTTTTATCCACTTTGCATTCAGCAAAAGCGTCACCACGCAACTGTTTAACGGTTATGATACCTATTTCTGTGGGTAAAAGTTCACCCTCAAGCATTTCTACTGACTCTACTGTCAACTTGTCATTTTCTTTTATTCCATGTTTCTTTCCGGCTTTTATCAATACAGATTCTGCAATACCATTGTCAGATTTCAGTATCTTCAACAATTTGACTGTAAGAGGGAAGTTAACACGGAAATATTCTTCCATTTGTGGTTGTAAGGACATCATAGCCATCGTTACAGCACTTTCGGGTGAAAGACACTCTTTTCCCGCCTTGCCTTCAAAACTCGTAGCTTCACTGCTTGTACCATTCGCCACATCAACGACCTTCATCTGAAATGCAACACTTGCCTTATAGCCCCTGATACTACCGTCACCATTCTTAATGCGATATACAGGTATTTTCACGATCTCGCCGGTTATAATCTTTTCCGCTGCAACCGACACTCCTTGCTCCACAAGATTTTTGCTATCGATAAAAGCCTCGTTTTTCTGCAACTCCAATTCAGCGTCTATCTTGTCACGGCTTGTGCGATCAACAACGCGAAAACGCTTGCTGTTAGTTAACATCTCTACAACTTTCTCGGTAACAAGACCTATGAACGGACTATGCTCGGAACATGTAAACTGAGCCACTCCTACTACTGTTCTGTCATCTTCTTCCTGAGCTGACACAGTAACAGCACACAACAAAAAAAGCAATATTATAAGCTCACGTTTCATAATTATCAATAGTTGTAATATAAATAATTATGGGATATAGGATATATGAAATTGAAATCTAACTTATATCCTATAATCCCATAATATCTTTATTAAAGATTTTTACCTGATTTCAGAGTATTGATAATCTCGTTGACAGCTTTTGCCTGTGCTGCTGTTTCTTCCAACAAGATAGGTGTTGCTATATTACCGAACTCTATTACCGCAGTAGCAGCCTTTGCAGTCTTAGCAGCTTTGGCGGCTTTCATCGGATTCTTTGTCGCTGATGCTTCATTTGCAAGATTCTTTGCTTCTTCACCTGCAGCCTTTGCCTTGTCTGTTGCTGCTTTCACACTTGCAGCCTCACCGGTTATTGTAGCAGCGAGAGCTACCCACTCATCAAGTGTAGGTTTATTAATGGTTACATCTGTAACACCATCTTCTGTAACACCAATCTGACGTTTGTACATGCCTTCAAGATTTACACTTGTAGCAATGGCGCAGAGTGCGGCATTTTTCATTTCGTTTCCGTAACCATCAATGCCGGCATTTCCACAAGTCTTGTAGTCATTACACAATGCTTGAAGTTTTTCAGCACGATCATGACTTTTCTGAATTTCTTCCTTGATTTGTGCATTTACAACGCAAACCGAGAGCAGTGCTACTGCCAATAAAATAAATTTCTTCATGATATTAATGAATAATTTATGCTTATAGACCGTCCCCTGATTCAGCGATTAAAAATATATGAGTAATGTAAAATGAAAAAGACGTGGGTTAGTCTGTACTTTTGCTAATCCCTCCTTCATGGCTCTGGTAAACCGCATTCTGAGATCAGCAACCAGTTTGCCCACGTCGGGAGGGTTTATGTTGTGGTACACTTCACCTGCACGTAATATATAAATACGCACTTACAGGAGTGACCATTCTATAAATCACCCACGTGGACGCCTCGTTGCGTTATCTTCAAGAATGCTTTTAATTTTACCAGAATTAGAAGGATGAAGATCAACGTCCGTAACGTCCTTTTAAATTGTGCTCGCTACTGTCTTTTTCTCACGAGATTATGACCCTCAAGCACAAAACCGATATGTAAGATCCACATCGTACACGCTTGCACAGATATAGGATCCAGTGCCAAAATTAACAACTATTTTAATAATACGCAAATTTTCCCAATGTAAAAACAATAAGAAACAATTGACAAATACGTTTGTAAAGTATCTATTTATAACGTTTTCAATAATTCGTACAATCTTCCTGTCCAATCTTCTCCGTTAATCGGACATAATGTATTAAATCCTAACGATTGTGCAGCATTGACATTTCGTTCTCCATCATCTATGAAAAGACTCTCGTTAGGTTTGATATGTTCTCTGTCTATAATATGTTGGAAAAATTTCTTGTTCGGCTTCATTACACCTAACTTATAGCTAAGATATAACGAATCGAAATAATTCTCCAAAGAATTTCCATTGCCATCGAACTCTCCACTCAATCCCCATGACATCATAAAAGGATTGGTATTTGACAACAATATCAACCTGTAACCTTCTAACCGCAAGTTTTTAAGTATGTCAAGATTGCGCTGAGGCACGTCATAACGATATCCAAGCCACGCATACTTACATTCATCATAAGTGACATCCCTTCCAATTAACTCACAAAGTTTGATACGAAATTGTTCAGCTGTAATTTTTCCTTCTTCCACATCTCCGAAAATATCCGTCTGAGTATATGGATTGAGATAGTCTTCCACATTATCCAGACCTATAGACTTAAAACGTCTGATAGCTTCATCTTGACTGATCGTCATTATAACACCACCCAAATCAAAGACTATATTCTTTATCATTTTATCTGAAATTCTTGATTACACGATCCATTTCTCTTCTGTCTTCTTTTGCACGCAAAGTCTCACGCTTATCAAAGTATTTTTTACCTTTTGCCAAAGCAATATCCATTTTTGCCCTACCCTTGTCATCTATAAATACTAATATAGGTACTATTGTGTATCCTACCTGCTTGATAGCCTCGTGCAATTTATAAATTTCTCGTTTGTTCAACAGTAACTTACGGTCACGTTTTGCCTCATGATTATTGTATGAGCCGAAGAAATATGGAGATATGTTCATTCCTTTTACCCATATCTCTCCATTATGTATATAGCAATAACTATCAACAAGAG
>JBJFGK010000106.1:0-3068 GCA_051892655.1 Prevotella sp.
GTCTGCACTTTCGCCTTCACCAACCATTTCAGCATATATTTTGGCACCACGTGCCTTTGCATGCTCCAATTCTTCCAATATGAGACAACCTGCACCTTCACCCATTATGAAACCGTCACGGCTTGCGCTGAATGGGCGTGATGCCTTTTTTGGCTCATCATTACGTGTGGAAAGTGCATGCATGGCATTAAAACCACCTACACCGCAAGCGCATATCGCAGCTTCGGCTCCACCTGCAACAATTGCATTTGCCTTGCCAAGACGAATAAGATTGAAAGCGTCTGCCAATGCATTTGTGGAAGATGCACAAGCTGATGTCGTAGTATAGTTAGGACCATGAAATCCGAAGTGGATTGAGATTTGGCCTGCAGCTATATCTGCGATCATCTTTGGGATGAAGAAAGGATTAAATTTAGGACCGTTCTCTTCATGCTGTCCGTAGTACTTGACTTCATCTTCGAAAGTCTTAATACCTCCGATGCCCACTCCAAAAACAACACCTATGCGGTTTTTGTCTTCGTTGTCCAAGTTCATCTCGCTATCGTTTACCGCTTGAATAGCAGAAACCATTGCGAGCTGGGCATAGCGGTCCATCTTGCGTACTTCCTTACGGTCGATGTAGTCTGTAACGTTCAGACCTTTAACTTCGCATGCGAATTGCGTCTTGAATTGTGACGCATCAAATAAAGTAATAGGTGCAGCACCGCTAACTCCGTTGACAAGGTTGTTCCATGTCTCTTCCGGATTGTTTCCGACAGGGGTTACGGCGCCAAGACCTGTTACTACTACTCTTTTTAATTCCATTATAATTATAAAGGTAATTATTTGGTGTTAGCCTCGATGTAGCTGATAGCGTCACCAACAGTTCCGATAGTCTCAGCCTTATCATCAGGAATAGAGATGTTAAATTCCTTCTCAAACTCCATGATGAGCTCAACTGTATCCAATGAGTCAGCGCCAAGGTCATTTGTGAAGCTTGCTTCCGGCTTAACTTCTGCCTCGTCTACACCAAGTTTATCAACGATAATAGCTTTTACTTTAGATTCAATTTCTGACATAATTGTAATGTTTAAAATGTTTATAAATTAGTTTCAGATTAAAAAAATCGGTGCAAAGGAACGAATTTTTATTTAAGTGTGCAAATTTTTCATACAAAAAAGAGATAGTTTTTGCACAAATAGGGGCATTGTGTGCAAGATATAAGCAGCAAAACAATGCTTTTTGTTATATAATTTTGTAATTGTATTTATTTTTTTCATAAAGAAAAAATTATTCATTATGTTCTCTCCTAAGAGGATAATTGTTTCTGAACCATTCAAAATTCTCCGGTTGGGCCTTTAATTTATTACTGTCATTAACAGGATTATAGTAAAACAATATACGCTCGTCCTCATTCTTGGGGCACAAGTCTGTATCCGGCAATTCCGGAGGAAGTATGTCGGGTTGCAGTGGAAGTGAAAAATGTTTGCATAGTGCGTTTATGACCATATTGTCTGCATTCGTTTTTCCGTCAGCACTGTATCCTGCTATATGCGGAGTGCCGATCCAGACGCGATCAAGTAGCTCTTTGTTAATACAAGGTTCATTCTCCCAAGTATCTATAATGGCATCACGAACCTTATTATATTTAATGGCGTATAACAATGCTTTGTTATCGACAACCGCTCCGCGACTTGTGTTTATGATGATAGGCTTTTTGGACAAATTGTCAAAAAAACTTTTGTCTGCCAAATGATATGTAGGATATTTCCCGTCTCGTATTAAAGGTACGTGAAATGTAATAATGTCAGCCTTTTTTGTTATTTGTTCCATTGAGACAAATCCTTTTTGTCCTTCTGCTTCGCTGCGTGGAGGGTCGCATATAAGTGTGTTCATTCCTTTTCGTTTTGCGATTTCCGCCACTTTACTGCCGACATGTCCACAGCCAACGATACCTATTGTAAGTTTTTGGATGTCGGTTTGCTTTTCCGTTTTTAAAAGAGTCAGCACAGATTCTATGTATTGAGCGACAGACGAGGCGTTACATCCCGGACAATTAATCCATTTTATCCCCTCCTGCTCCATGAATGTCGTATCGATATGATCATAACCAATGGTTGCCGTTGCCACGAATTTTACACGGCTTCCTTTCAACAGTCGGGCGTCACAATGCGTGCGTGTCCTTATAATCAGCGCATCGGCATCGTGCACATCGTCATATCCTATCCGGCTACCGGGCAGATAGACGGCACGATCGGTCAGTTTTGCTATGGTTTCCTTTATATAAGGAATCTTGTCATCTATGACAATTTTGGGCGTTATCATTATAAAAATATTATTGTTATATGCTTTTTATTATAAACCTCTTGTATTCTTATTTATTGTGTTTTTGTTGGCGGTATGAAAATTAATTATTAGTTTTGCATAAAGTCATATATTAAAAAACCTATAACACATGTCGTTTACAGAACTTTCCAACCCTATTTTCAATCAAGCGATTGAAGATTATCACAAGACAGACAATGTCGACACACCTATTAATAATCCTTATAAAGAGGGTACAATAGAAAACAGTTTGTATTTGAAATGCTGGATAGATACGGTGCAGTGGCATTTGGAAGACATTATACGTGACCCGCAGATAGACCCGGCAGAAGCTTTGCTTATAAAAAGACGTATAGATCGCAGCAATCAAGACCGCACAGACCTTGTTGAACAAATAGATTCATGGTTGCGTGACAAATATAAGGATGTTGAGGTAAAGGCAGATGCCCGTATCAATACAGAAAGTCCTGCATGGGCAATAGACCGTTTGTCAATACTTGCATTGAAAATTTATCACATGAAAGAACAAGTAGAGCGTCAAAATGCTGATGCTGCACATCGTGACAAATGTGCCGCCAAGCTTGATATCCTTTTACAGCAACAGGTAGATTTGGGCACTGCTATTGATCAATTGCTTGAAGACATTGCCGCCGGAGTGAAGTATATGAAGGTTTACAAGCAGATGAAGATGTATAATGACCCTGAAACAAATCCTGTTCTTTACAAGAAATAATCTATTTATCCTGTTTATTCCATGAGAACAG
>JBJFGK010000107.1:0-3025 GCA_051892655.1 Prevotella sp.
ACAAATATATGAATATGGAACTAAATGTCTGTACAAGCAGTAAAACGGCAAACTTTCCTATAGAAGTTCCCGTATCTAAAAGGAAATTATTCTCATATCGTATGCCTACAACGAAATATATTACCATTGCAACTCCGGTAAGCAAAACGCTACCGGTCATGCCTTCACGATAGAACATAAGGAATAATGAAATGTAAACAAGTGCCGATCCTGTCTCTTTTTGTGCAACGATAAACAGCATGGGAAGTATAACAATGGTACATGCTATGGCAAAATCTTTCCATTTGTGCAAATTAAAACCATACGAACTCATTGTTTTGGCTACTGCAAGTGCTGTGGCAAATTTTGCAAACTCGGCAGGTTGCAATCTAAGCGGGCCCAATACAAGCCACGATCTTGAACCTTTAATCTCGTGAGGATTAAATATTGTAGCAAAAAGCAATAAAAGAAGAATGGCATATATGATATACGAAAAAGTATCATAAAACCTGTCGTCAAGCATTAGGAGGACAAAACCAAGACATATAGAAGTACCTATCCAGATAATTTGCATGCCGGAGCGTGTTGACAAACTGAAAATATCAGTATCTCCATACGTATAACTGGCGCCACAGACGCTAAGCCAACCGCATGCAAGCAAAGCAATATAGATGCCTATTGTCCACCAATCTAAAGATCTAAGAACCCCTGTCTGTCTATCTGTCTGTTGTACCATATCCTATACGTCTATGTTGGAAGTCGTCGGCTTTTGTCTCTGAAGACGGCGACAGTTTACCTTTAATATATTGTTCCATTATCAAGGCTCCTATCGGAACGCCATAGTCTGCTCCAAAACCTCCGTTTTCTACATAAACGGAAACAGCAATACGTGGATTGTCCATAGGAGCAAATCCCATGAAAATAGAATGGTCGTGACCGTGATTTTGTGCAGTTCCCGTTTTCCCGCATACTTCATATTCTGCATTATTTGCACCGCGACAAGTTCCGTCAGTAACAGCACGTCTCATGCCGGCAACAATGTAGTTGTAGGCGGTTCTTGATGCTTTCGTATAATGTCTCTCGTCGTATTTCGCATCAAGCGGTGTATTCTTTATCTTTCTTACTACATGTGGAATATAATAAAACCCTCTGTTGGCAATGGTAGCGCATAAGTTTGCTATTTGCAGCGGTGTGAGCAACACTTCACCTTGTCCTATAGATATACTTATGATAGTAAGTCCGTTCCAAAGACCTTTATATGCTTTGTCGTAATAGTTGGCATTTGGAATAAGACCGCGCTTCTCTCCATACAGGTCAATTCCCAATTTGTAACCAAATCCCATGCTTACCATATAGTCTCGCCACGTGTTCATGGCTTCTTGAACGTTCTTGTATTTCTTGCGATTGCCCATCATATAATATAAGCCCCAACAGAAGAACGCGTTGCACGATGTTCCCGTTGCCGGTATAAGACTGACGGGAGAAGAATGGCCATGACACCCGACATGCAAACCTTTACAATAAAAACCGTGATAACAAGGGAAAGAAGTGGAAGGGGAAATTATTCCTTCACTTAAAAAAGTAAGACCTTGCGTGGTCTTGAATGTTGACCCCGGCGGATACACACCCATTATAGAACGATTAAGCAGAGGTTTCCATGGGTCTTTTGAAAGGGCGGCATGCATTTTACCTCTCTTTCGTCCGGTCATAATTCTTGGATCATAAGAAGGAGATGATACCATACATAATACTTCACCGGTAGAAGGTTCAATGGCAACAATACTTCCAATCTTTCCTTCAAGCAGACGTTCGCCCAAAGCTTGAAGTTTTGAGTCTATACTTAGCGTCAAATCTTTACCTGCTATCGGACTGCGATTAAATTTCCCGTCCATATAACGCCCTTGAATACGTCCGTGCGCATCACGCAACATTATTTGAACACCCTTTTCTCCACGAAGTTCTTTTTCATAATATTTTTCAATACCCAACTTTCCTATATAATCTCCGGGTTGGTAATAAGGATCATCTTCTATATCTGCTTGGGACACTTCGGCGACATCTCCAAGAATATGTGCAGCATAAGGAGTGGTATATTGTCTTATACTACGTCTCTGGACATAAAAACCCGGAAATCTATAAAGTTTCTCTTGGAATATACTAAATTCTTTTTCCGAGAGCTGACTCATGAATAACTGTTGTGTGAATCGTGAATATCCCGGATTTTTATTTTTGTCTTTTATCTCTTCCATGCGTTTGACAAAAAACTCTTTTGTAATTCCTAAAGACTGGCAGAATTCAAGAGTGTCAATGCGTCCTTTCTCTTCATTCATGACAACCATAATGTCATAGGAATTTTGATTGTAAACAAGTAATTTGCCATTGCGGTCGGATATAATACCGCGCGCCGGATAATCTATTTTCTTTAGAAAGGCATTGCTATCTGCATTTTTTTTGTAGTCATCACTCATTATCTGGAGGGTAAAAAGACGTATAATGTACACGGTGACAATAAATATTGCCACGCCGGCTATGACATATCGTCTGTTTTCCAATCCGTAATCTTTTTGCATTTTAAAGCGCTAATCTTATAATGACTGTCTGAAAAATATTGTTGATAGCAATTGTAAGTATGAGTTCGTATTATAATTATTTCTTTTTGGTATTCTCAATGGCAATGATTAAAAGTAAAGTAATGATTGTACTTCCCGCAATATTCTTTAACCATTGTATCCAATTAAAGAAATTGAATGTTTCAATGGAAAAAAACAGAGTGGTATATATTGATACACAAATAAAAGAATAATATAGATATTTTAGAAATCCTAAAGATTTGACAGACGGCATAAGATCTTCAGGACTGTCTCTTGGTATAAACAGGTTGAGCAGATATGGTTGTAACAAACCGATGATTGTAGTGGCAGAAGCTGCTACTCCCGGTGTATTAGAGAATATGTCTATGCATAGACCGGTAAAAAAACTCCATAATATGATAGCCCATCGTGGGTAGTTTCGCCTGAAAAGCAATATAAAATATATATACAATAAA
>JBJFGK010000108.1:0-12132 GCA_051892655.1 Prevotella sp.
CATTAAGTCTTGACACGACGCTGCCGTGCTTGTCATTCCCTTTTACGGTAAGAGCAAGGTCGTGGTGCTTGTATTGCAGGCTGTCTTGCGAGAAGATACCTGTTGTGTCAAGCAGCAGAGTTATTATCAGTATCAGTCTATAAGTCATGAATAAGTGTTTGATATGTACAAACGGCATGCCGCTCTTTGTGCCGGTCTAATGAGCGGTTTTGATTTTAAGCAATCTCTTTCTCTCTTCTTCCGGAAATTTCTCAATGGCATATCTTAACATCGTGCGTGGCATGTCTTGTCCATGCACAAGTATATAATTGCGCAGACGGTTCATGTCACGTTTGCCGGCCTCCCGCAGCATCCAACCGGTAGCTTTGTGCATCAGATCATGAGAGTGGTGCATGAATTTGTCAGCCAACATGTATGTTTTATCAAACTCTCCTTTGCGTATCAAGGCAAGAGTCGATACAATGGCAATACGGTTGTCCCATAAAAATTTGCTGTCGGCGAGCGGTGACAAAATGTCGTTGGCATTGTCTGTAAGAAGTTTGCCCACAATTTGCGGCGCACTCAAATCCACCAGATCCCAATTGTTGATGTATCTTGTATTGCTCAGATAGATTCTACACCATTTGTGACACTCGTCAAGGGTCGCTTTACGTGTCTTTTCAACCATGATAAGCAATGCACACAGACGAACTTCATGCCACTTAGACTGCAGCAATTCCTTTACAACACTGTCTCCGACATCTTTATGCCGTTTGGCTACAGTCCGCGTAACAGGCACCTTTATGCCAAGAAACATGTCCCCATAACCATATTGACCTTTACCCGTTTTGAAAAAACGTTGGAGTATTTCCCTTTGGCTCTCGTTGCCGAGAGATTTCAACTCTTGTATTATATCATCAGCCGTTATCATTTGTCAATATCGTTTTATATTACATGCGTTTCGTAACAATATAATTTACGCCTCGTAAACATGCTGTTTCTTGTTGCTAACATTGCGTTTTTAATGTCGTAATATACATGTTTTGAGTCATAAAGTGCAATAATATTTTTGGGAAGCGCAATGTTCCGATTCACAGGTAAATGTGATTCTTATGCACAACATAGATAGCATTGATGCAATTATAATAACTTTTTTCGCGATTTCCAAATTTGCATTGACAGAAACGCCTGTTTTCGGCATAACAAATCAACATTTAATCCCAATAGTACATCGCCCGATTCAGAATAACGCTTAAATACCAAAGACAAATGGCAAAACAAGGATATTCTTATTAAGTCTGATGAGTGATGATAAGTTGCCGTCAATCATTGTCAAAGCAAGAATAAGGTGGATTTTTAGTTCATTTATGTGTTAGTATGCAATTCTTTTTATACATTTACAACGGTAATTAAATAATCAACTTTAAATAATAAATGTCTGTCTGTTTGAAATATAATCTATGAAAACGATGAGGCTATATTATAATAAATCATAATATTGACATTGATATGTTCGTTAACGACACAATGAAAGATAAAAACGGACAGTGCTTCAACAAGCCAATGAACTGAAGCCGATATTTACTAATGGAGGTAACATTGATTCTGTTTCGATATTAACTTCGCCAGCAAATCAGCGGAGAAGAAGGTCTTTTTTTAAATCTTTCTGAGTAAAAAAGAGAACTTCTATGCAGAAACGCTGTTTAACATGTAAGCTTATTACCGGAAATAGTTACTATAATAGAATTTGAACTATAATATAAAATAACCAAAATATTAGACAAAATGACAATACAAGAAGCAATAGTAGCCCGACATAGTGTGAGGGCTTATAAGGAACAGCCGTTGACAGAAGAAACCGTCAAGTTGTTGGAAGATAAGATTGTTGAACTTAACAATGAAAGCGGTTTGCATATACAGCTTATACAGAATGAGCGGAAAGCCTTTCAGGGAACCTTAGCTAAATATGGGAAGTTTCGCGGTGTAAGCAATTATATTGTCATGGCAGGAAAAAAATCCGATGATCTTGATGAGCGTATCGGCTATTATGGCGAGCAACTTGTACTGTTTGCCCAGACATTAGGTCTAAACACCTGTTGGGTGGGAATGAGCTATTCAAAGGTGCCTGATACTTATGTTCTTGACGATGGTGAGAAGATTGTTTGTTATATTGCCATCGGTTATGGTGAGACACAAGGCGCCGGTCATAAGATAAAGACAGTAGAACAAGTCTGTAATGCAACTAACGATACCCCTTCTTGGTTCAAGAAAGGTGTTGAGGCGGCATTGCTTGCACCTACTGCCGTAAATCAGCAGAAGTTTTTCTTTGAATATGCCGGTATGAATAACAGTTGTCATCAGGTACGGGCAAAGAAAGGTTTTTCTTTCGTTGGTTATACCCGAATAGATTTAGGCATTGCCAAATATCATTTTGAAACAGGTGCAGGTAAGAACAATTTTGAATGGGTATAACGATTTAACAAACATGTGCATTAAAGCCGTTTATTGAGTATCATCGTTTTTATGAAAAAATTGCACTCCGGAAATTTGAAACATAATTCCCGAAATGCAATTATATTATATTTACAATCTTTCAAATCAATAAGCCTGTTCGTGAACTCCTTGTACGGCTCTACCGCTTGGGTCGTTCATGCTTTTGAATGAGGCGTCCCATGCAAGGGCTTCCGCCGTACTGCATGCCACACTTGGTATGCTTGGTACGCATAATGCTGCGCTGTCACTTGGGAAATGACGGGCAAAAATACTGCGATAATAATATTCTTCTTTATTGTGTGGCGGATTGATAGGGAATCGTTCTGCTGCATGTGCCATGTCTTCATCGCTTACATGGTCTGAAGTTATTTGTTTCAAAGTGTCAATCCATGAATATCCGACTCCGTCTGAGAACTGTTCTTTCTGTCTCCATGCTACAGCCTCCGGCAACATATCGGCAAACGCTTCTCTAACAATGCGTTTTTCCATTGTTTTGCCCGGACACATCTTTGCCTGAGGATTAATTCGCATGGCAATATCAAGAAATTCCTTGTCAAGGAAAGGCACTCGTCCTTCAACGCCCCATGCCGCAAGACTTTTGTTGGCGCGGAGACAGTCGTAAAGATGCAGTTTTGACAGTTTTCTTACTGTCTCTTCATGGAAAGCCTGTGCATCAGGAGCTTTGTGGAAATAGAGATAACCGCCGAATATTTCGTCTGCTCCCTCGCCTGACAGAACCATTTTTATACCCATACTTTTAATAACTCTTGCCAACAAATACATCGGTGTCGATGCACGAACCGTTGTTACGTCGTATGTCTCTGTATAATATATGACATCACTAATGGCATCCAGCCCTTCTTGTATGGTGTAATTTATTTCATGGTGTACTGTTCCAATGTGTTCGGCTACCATACGGGCTTTCTCTAAATCGGGCGCACCTTTCAGTCCAACGGCAAAAGAGTGTAGTCTCGGCCACCAAGCGGCTTCTCTACCATCGGCTTCAACACGATGTCCGGCATATTTGCATGCTATGGCACTGATGACGGAAGAGTCCAGACCACCGCTTAGAAGCACTCCGTAAGGGACATCGCTCATGAGTTGGCGACGAACGGCAGCTTCGAGACCCTCTTTTATGTCAGAAACTTCAGCCTTGTTGTCTTTTATATTATCATATTCAAACCAGTCGCGTGTGTAATATTTTGTCATTTTCCCCTCTTTGCTCCACATATAGTGACCGGGAAGAAACGGCTCATATCTGTCACATTGTCCTTCAAGGGCTTTCAATTCGCTTGCCACATATACCTTACCGTCATCGCCGTAGCCGATATAGAGCGGAATAACTCCGATGGGATCACGTGCTATAAGGTATTCGTCTTTCTCTGCATCATAGAGGGCAAAGGCGAAAATGCCGTTAAGCTCGTCAAGAAAGTCTATGCCTTTATCGCGGTATAAAGCGAGAATGACTTCGCAGTCGCTTCCTGTCTGAAACTGATAACGGTCAGCATAACGGCGTCGTATATCCTGATGATTGTATATCTCGCCATTTACGGCAAGGACTTGTTTCTTATCCGGACTGTATAAAGGTTGTCCGCCGGATTCGGGATCTACTATGGACAGCCTTTCGTGTGCCAATATTGCAGATCCTTCACAATAAATGCCGCTCCAATCCGGACCTCTATGGCGGATTTTACGGCTCATTGATAATGCTTTCTGACGTAATTCAGGAGTTTGTTCCTTGATGTTGAAAATAGATACTATACCACACATAATATTATGTCTTTTATTTGTTATTTATAAGTTTGCTTTGTAGTTCGAACAACTATTTGTTGTATTTATTTTTCAGATATAGACAAGAGTTGACAGAGGCTTAAAAATACATCAAGTGCCCCTGTCAACTCCGGTTATTCATGCGTTATCAGTTATAACAGCTTTCTCCATGTTCGTAAATGTCAAGTCCTTCTTCTTCGATACGTCTGTCTACACGTATACGTGAAATCTTGTTCATACCGACAAAAAGTATTATACCTGTTATTGCTGCCCATGCGTCAATGCAGAGAACACCGAATGCCTGTGCTTCGAAGAAACCCCAGCCGTGTCCATAGAACAAACCGCTTTCTGTTGCGAGCAGACCGGTCATCAGCGTTCCTATGATACCGCATACACCGTGTACGGAACTTGCACCTACAGGGTCGTCAATATGAAGTTTGGTATCAATAAATTCGATAGAGAATACAAGTATGATACCACATACAAGACCTATTATCACGGCTCCGACAGGAGAAACGACATCACATCCGGCAGTGATTCCTACAAGTCCTGCCAATACACCGTTGAGCATAAGAGAGAATGAAGGTTTGCCATATTTGATCCATGTTACAAACATTGTTGCTGTTCCTCCGGCAACGGCAGCAAGGTTGGTTGTAAGGAAGACATGAGATATGGCTACTCTGTTAACTTCTCCTGATGCGGCGAGCTGTGAACCCGGATTGAAACCGAACCAACCGAACCAGAGGATAAATACGCCAAGAGCTGCTGTCAATAAGCTGTGACCCGGTATGGCGCGGCTCTTGCCGTTTTTGTCATATTTACCGGAACGCGGACCTAATACTATTGCTCCGACAAAGGCAAGTACACCACCTACGCTATGTACTATGGTAGAGCCTGCAAAGTCATGGAATGTAGCACCGAATGTTGTCATCATGAAACTTGTTTCTGTGTCATCACAGAGCCAGCCACCACCCCATGTCCAGTGTCCTTCAACGGGATAGATTATTAATGATATAAATACGGAATATATTACATACATGCTGAATTTGGTGCGTTCTGCCATTGCACCTGAAACAATCGTTGCTGCCGTAGCGCAAAATACTGTCTCGAATATCAGAAAACCTTCAACGGGCAAGTCGCTTTTATAGAAAGAGATGTCTCCGAAGTTTGGCATTCCGATAAATCCGGCTCCGTCACTGCCAAACATAAATCCAAAACCGAGAAACCAAAACAGCAGTGAGCCGAACATAAAGTCCACAAAATTCTTGTAAAGAATGTTTGCCGTGTTTTTGCTTCTTGTAAAACCGGCCTCACATAATGCAAAACCCGGTTGCATGAAAAATACCAACATTGCAGCCAGTAACATCCATACGGTATCGAGTGATAAACTTAATTCTTCCATAATATACTAATTTATTTGTTTGTAATTACCTTTTTAACTAACCCTAATGTCTTACGATCACTCTTCTTGTTCTGCATTATACAAAGCGATGTCGCCTCGTTCTCCTGTGCGTATTCTCACAGAGTCTTCAACAGGGATGACAAAGATACGTCCGTCACCGATTTCGCCTGTATATGCCGCATTCCTTACTGCGTTAATTGTCTTTTCGACATTCTTGTCACGTACTACAATGCTGATAAGAATTCTTTCTATAGAACTTGTATCGTACATTACTCCACGATAAATGCGCGCTTGTCTCATCTTTCCTTCGCCTCTTACATCATAGTAAGAGAACCATTCGATGTCAGCGGCAAGAAGTGCTTCCTTTACATCCTCAAACCTTGTCTTGCGGATGATTGCTTCAATCTTTTTCATTTTACCTTACTTTATAATATTAATAATACGATTAAATAAACAAAATGTAAGTATTTGAGTGCAAAGGTAAAACAAAATGACACACATTGATTAATATTTCTATCAAAACGACAAAATAAATACGGTTTTGTTATTATTTGTTGCGAACAACGCATTATTCTCTTTTGGTTTGTTGCAAATACATTTGTTTTAATGATAAATTGTTACATATCAATGCCGTTGCTTAAATTTTAGCAATAAAAACAAGCGAAAAGGAATACTAATTACACTTTTATGCAAAAAATACTGATTGTTGTTTCAATTTGAAAGTTGTAGGTCTTTATAATTAAAAAGAATAAACTTTCATGCAAAAAATATGGAATAATGATAAAAACTTTGCAGTATTTCGAGCAAATTGTTGTATTTTTGCAAATGAATAATACAAAAAGCAATTATTAGAAATAAATATTGTACAAAATGACACATCAGACTATCAAGTTCACAAAGATGCATGGTGCAGGAAATGATTATATATATGTTAATACATTATTATATAATATATCAGATCCGGAGCGTTTGTCAGAGAAATGGAGCGCTTACCATACAGGAATTGGTAGTGACGGATTGGTTCTTATAGGCAGACCGTCTTCGGATGAAGCTGATTTCTCAATGAGAATTTTTAACGCTGACGGTTCCGAAGCGATGATGTGTGGAAACGCTTCAAGATGTATAGGCAAATATTTGTATGATAAAGGACTTGTCGACAAGACGTCTGTCAGGTTGGAAACGCTTTCGGGTGTGAAGGAATTGGACTTGAATGTTGTTGACGGCAAGGTAGAGACGGTAAGGGTGGACATGCTTGAGCCGAGATTTGATGTTGCCGATCAATATCAGCCACAGTCGAAAGATGCGGCAGAGGATATTATCCATACGGAAACCGGAGATTACAAAGGGACGTTTGTGTCTATGGGCAATCCTCATTTCGTGATATTTGTCGATGAAATACAAAATGTCAATGTTGCCGAAACGGGGAAACTTCTTGAAACACATAAGGCCTTTCCGGGAAGATGCAACATAGAATTTGCTCAGATCTTGCCGAACGGAGAAATCCGGACACGTGTTTGGGAACGTGGCAGCGGTATAACAATGGCATGTGGAACAGGTGCTTGTGCAACAGCTGTTGCGGCAGCCAAGACAGGAAGAGCCGGTAACAAGAGCAGCATCGTTATGGATGGAGGCACACTGTCTATAGAGTGGTCGAAAGCCAACAATCATGTATATATGACAGGTGGTGCCGAGTTCGTGTTTGAAGGAGAAATAGTTGTTTAAAATGATATAATGAAAATTTGAGATGGTCTTTGCAGATGTTAAATGTGTCTGAAAGACAATGGTGGTTAGTTTTTTGGTGAATAAGATTGTTAAAGGGATAATATAGAGATCATTAGGAAAAGGTGCTCTTATGGCGCAAACAGAGCTGAAGAGCATTTACGTCAGATATGACAAACTTAACAACAATATATAGAGATATGGCACTTATAAATGAACATTACTTGAAGCTGACAAAGAATTACCTGTTTGCAGATATCGCAAAGAAGGTAAACGCTTTCAAGGTGTCGCATCCGAAGTCGGATGTAATAAGCTTGGGTATAGGAGATGTAACAGAGCCGTTATGCCCGGCTGTAATAGAAGCGATGCACAAAGCTGTCGATGACATGGCGAGTAAAGATACTTTTCGCGGATACGGACCTGAACAAGGATATCTGTTTCTTAGGGAAGCGATAGTGAAAAATGATTTCTTGCCGCGAGGAATACATATAGACCCTTCGGAGGTTTTCATCAACGATGGGGCAAAAAGCGATACAGGTAACATAGGAGAACTTGTCCGTTGGGACAACAGCATGGGTGTGACAGACCCGATATATCCAGTATATGTCGATTCAAATGTGATGTGTGGCAGAGCGGGTTCCTTGCAGGACGGTAAATGGAGCAATGTGACATACATGCCATGTTTGGAGGAAAACGGTTTCGTGCCCCAAATACCCGAGCATCGTGTAGATATAATATATCTTTGCTATCCTAACAATCCGACCGGAATGGTCATCAATAAAGAGGAGTTGCGCAAATGGGTAAATTATGCATTGAAGAATGACGCCATAATTTTTTATGATGCCGCTTATGAAGCATATATACAAGATGAGACAATACCTCATTCAATATATGAGATTAAAGGGGCTCGTAAGGTGGCGATAGAGTTTCACAGCTACTCCAAGACGGCCGGCTTCACCGGTGTGCGTTGCGGATATACCATTGTTCCCAAAGAACTGACTGTAGCAAGTATAGACGGCACGGAGCGTTATCCTCTTAATCCGATGTGGTTGCGTCGTCAGAGTACGAAATTCAATGGTACGAGCTATATAAGTCAGCGTGCGGCTGAAGCTATATATACTCCGGAAGGCAAAAGACAGGTAAAGGAAACGATAGCCTATTACATGGAGAACGCAAGAATAATGCGGGAAGGACTGTCAAGATGCGGTCTTAAAGTCTATGGAGGTGAGAATGCGCCTTATTTGTGGGTCAAGACACCTGACGGTGCAAGCAGTTGGAAGTTCTTTGAGCAGATGCTTTATGGAGCTCAGGTGGTATGTACGCCGGGGTCCGGATTCGGTCCGAGCGGTGAAGGTTTTGTCAGACTGACGGCTTTCGGAGAACGTTCAAACTGCGAGGAGGCGATAAGGAGAATTGGCGAATGGCTTAGGAGATAGCTGTCGCCCGTTAAATCCAAATCATGCATATAAACAGGAATTTAATCAGAGTTAGAAATCTATAATTATTAATTTAAGGTAAGAAGGGATTATGTTATGAAAAAGATTGTAAGAGTATTATTTCTCGTATGTGGATTAACAACATTGGTTGGCACTGTCAAGGCACAGGACAAACCGGAAGTTTCTGTTTCTGCTGATTTGGTAAACCAGTATATATGGCGTGGACAGGATTTGGGCGATGTAAGCATCCAGCCTTCGTTGGGCGTTGCCTATAAAGGGCTGTCTCTCTCGGCTTGGGGCAATGTCGGACTGTCTGACAACGAAGACACCAAAGAGTTTGACCTGACGCTGTCATATAGCATCGGCAATTTCAACATAGGCATTACCGATTACTGGTTCAATTCGCCTAACGATCGTTATTTCAGCTATGCGGCTCACACAACGTCTCATGTGTTTGAAGCCAATATAGGTTATGATTTCGGTCTGTGTGCATTGCAATGGTACACCAACTTTGCGGGTAATGACGGATTAAACAAGAGCGGGGACCGTGCATATTCATCTTATGTTGAATTGAGTGCACCTTTCAAGCTTGGCGGTGCTGATTGGACTGCTGCGGTAGGTGCAGTGCCTTACGCAACAAGCTTCTATGCAGATGCCGGAGGCTTTGCCGTAACCAACGTGTCGCTGAAAGCAAGTAAGGACATCAATATCACAAAGACATTCAGTGTTCCTGTGTTTGCCGGAATATATGCAAATCCGAGCACGGAGAAAGCATATTTGGCTTTTGGTTTTACACTACGTCCGTAATAAGTTGATTTTTGTAACGTCAATAATAAATAGATAAAAAATTAAGACTATCTTTGCAACAAGCAAACAAACAATAACAAACATTATAAAGAAATGGCAAATTTAAGATTTCAGGTTGTAGAAGGGGCATTTAAGAAGAAGCCTCTTGAAGTAATCGCTCCGGTAGAGCGTCCGTCAGAATATTTCGGTAAGAACGTTTTCAACCGTGCAAAAATGTACAAATACTTGCCGGCTGATGTGTACGAGAAACTTATCGATGTAATAGACAACGGTGCGCGTCTTGACCGTTCCATTGCCGATGCTGTGGCAAAAGGCATCAAGCAGTGGGCTGAAGAAAACGGTGTGACACACTATACACACTGGTTCCAGCCTCTTACAGAAGGTACAGCCGAGAAGCACGATGCTTTTATAGAGCATGACGGCAAAGGCGGTATGATTGAAGAGTTCTCAGGCAAATTGCTTGTTCAGCAGGAACCGGATGCCAGCTCATTCCCTAACGGAGGTATACGCAACACTTTTGAGGCACGCGGATATTCGGCTTGGGACCCGACATCACCTGTGTTCATAATAGACGATACGCTTTGTATCCCGACGGTGTTCATATCATATACCGGAGAATCCCTTGACTACAAGGCTCCGCTTCTGCGTGCTTTGCATGCCGTTAATGTGGCTGCTACCGATGTATGCCATTATTTTGATGAGAATGTCAAGAAAGTAACGTCAAATCTCGGTTGGGAACAGGAATATTTCTTGGTTGACGAGGGGCTTTATTGTGCAAGACCGGACCTTATGCTTACCGGACGCACACTTATGGGACACGATTCTGCCAAGAACCAGCAAATGGAAGACCATTATTTCGGTACTATTCCCGACAGAGTACAGTCTTTCATGAAGGATCTTGAAATCCAGGCTCTTGAACTTGCCATTCCTTGCAAGACACGTCACAACGAGGTTGCACCTAACC
Source organism: Prevotella sp. (assembly GCA_051892655.1). GTDB lineage: Bacteria > Bacteroidota > Bacteroidia > Bacteroidales > Bacteroidaceae > Prevotella. The sequence continues at coordinate 10,571 of JBJFGK010000108.1, forward strand.
AGTTTGAGATTGCTCCTATCTTTGAAGAGACAAATCTGGCTGTCGATCACAACATGTTGCTTATGTCGCTGATGAAGAAGGTGGCACGAAAACACGGTTTCCGCGTTCTTTTGCATGAGAAGCCGTTTGCCGGAATCAACGGTTCGGGCAAGCACAACAACTGGAGTTTGTCAACCGATACCGGCGTGCTGCTGCATGCACCGGGCAAGACTCCGGAGGCTAACCTTAGGTTTGTGACATTCATTGTAGAGACCTTGATGGGTGTTTATAACCACAACGGACTCTTGAAAGCGTCAATAATGAGCGCGACAAACGCACATCGTCTCGGTGCAAATGAGGCTCCTCCTGCTATCATCTCCTCTTTCTTGGGAACACAGCTGTCAGAGCTGCTTGACCATATCGAGAAGAGTGACAAGGAAGACTTGTTCAATATGGCAGGAAAACAGGGCATGAAACTTGATATACCTGAGATTCCCGAACTTCTCATTGACAATACAGACCGTAACCGAACATCTCCGTTCGCCTTTACAGGAAACCGTTTCGAGTTCCGTGCCGTAGGTAGCGAGGCAAACTGTGCTTCGGCCATGATAACTCTTAACACCGCTGTGGCAGAAGCCCTCGTGTCTTTCAAAGAGCGTGTAGATGCGCTTATAGCAAAGGGAACCGATACGACAGAAGCCATTGTCAGTGTGCTTCGTGATGACATCAAGACTTGCAAGCCGATACGTTTCGATGGTAACGGATATTCTGATGAGTGGGTAGTAGAAGCCAACAAACGTGGTCTTGACTGCGAGACAAGCTGCCCGGTAATATTCGACAATTATCTAAGCGAAGCTTCTATAAAGATGTTCGAGTCTTTGAACGTAATGACAGAGAAAGAGCTTGATGCACGTAATGAAGTGAAATGGGACACTTATACCAAACGCATACAGATAGAGGCGCGTGTCATGGGTGACCTTTCAATGAACCATATTATACCGGTTGCCACCCACTATCAGAGTCAGTTGGCTAAAAACGTGCAGAACATGAGACAGATATTCCCTACTGAAAAGGCAGAAAAACTGTGTGCGCGTAACCTGCAGATCATAGAAGAGATAGCAGAGCGTACTCAGATTATAGAAAAGGGAGTTGAAGACCTTATCAACGCACGTAAAGTAGCAAACAAGATAGAGAGTGAACGTGAGAAAGCCATTGCATATCATGATACCGTTGCTCCTAAGATGGAGGAAATACGCTATCAGATAGACAAACTTGAGCTTACCGTATCAGATGAACTCTGGACACTGCCTAAATATCGTGAACTTTTGTTCATAAGATAATCAACAGCGACACAAGAAAAATTTTGATATTCAGTAGACATTCAATAACTGACAATCTATTTCTTTTATTGGTTGTTTAAGTTTGCGGCGGAAGATGACTGTGAAGTTGTTTTCCGCTTTTTTCTTTTCATTAATTATAATACATCATAAAATACACCTCTTGTCTGCGCTCCGGCGGACAGGGCATTCACATCGAGAGCCTATACTGGTTAGCCGGACAGGCGGGCTTTGACCTCGCCGAAT
>JBJFGK010000109.1:0-12109 GCA_051892655.1 Prevotella sp.
ACAAGTTCTAAAAGCAGGCGAAGTACGAAACACTCTAAAAAATCTAAATCCCGCAGTGTTACGGTTAGGAGTGGAGATACTCTATCTGAAATAGCGGCAAGAAACCATACGACGGTAAGTAAATTGCGTAAATTGAATAATATAAAAGGTAATAATATTCGTGCCGGAAAGAAATTGAAGGTAAAATAGTTCGGATATGTGATTGTACGACATCTTGTTTAGCTCTAATAAATCCGACACTCATTTATTTTGTAACCGAAATATCAGAAATATAACAACACAAGTTTAGGAGTTATAATATTATGGATGATTATAAGAAACCGGAAATGTCTAAGGAGTTGACCGGAGATGATATGGTCAATGTGGCTTTTGAAAATTTGTTAGAGAGTTATCTTGCAACAAGACATAGAAAAAAGGTCGATATAATCACAAAGGCTTTCAATTTTGCAAGACAAGCGCATAAAGGTGTAAAACGATTGTCGGGAGAGCCATATATAATGCATCCAATAGCAGTCGCCCAGATTGCATGTTCAGAGATGGGGCTGGGATCTACAAGTATAAGCGCGGCGTTATTGCATGATGTTGTTGAAGATACTGATTATACCGTTGAAGACATTGAGAATATATTCGGTTCAAAGATTGCGCAGATAGTTGACGGATTGACAAAAATATCAGGTGGTATTTTCGGCGAGCAAGCTTCAGCACAGGCAGAAAATTTCAAGAAGCTGCTGCTTACCATGAGCGACGATATCCGTGTCATACTTATCAAGATCTGTGACCGCTTGCATAATATGCGTACATTGGATAGCCAGCCGGCAAACAAGCAATATAAAATTGCTGGTGAAACATTGTATATCTATGCTCCTTTGGCCAATCGTTTAGGATTAAATAAGATAAAGACAGAATTAGAGAATCTCAGCTTTAAATTTGAACATCCTGAAACTTTCAAGTCTATAGAAGAGAAGTTGGAAGATACCCATTCGTCACGTGAAAGTCTGTTCTCGGATTTCACGGCTCCTATAAAAGTCGCTCTTGATCAAATGGGACTTGAATATGAAATCAAGGCGCGAGTCAAGAGTCCTTATTCTATATGGAATAAGATGCAGAACAAACATGTGACTTTTGATCAAATATATGATATTCTTGCTGTAAGAATAATATTCAAACCAAAGAAACAAGAGGAAGAGGTAAACGAATGTTTCAATATCTATGTGGCAATAAGCAAGATATACAAGTCGCATCCGGACCGTTTGAGAGATTGGGTAAATCATCCTAAAGCTAATGGTTATCAGGCTTTGCATGTAACACTTATGAGCAATCAGGGACGATGGATAGAGGTACAGATACGTTCCGAGCATATGGATGAGGTTGCAGAACAGGGCTTTGCAGCGCATTGGAAATATAAAAATGGCGGTGAGATAACGGAAGATGAGGGTGAATTGAACAGCTGGTTGCGTACTATCAAGGAAATTCTTGACGATCCGCAGCCGGATGCGATGGATTTTCTTGACGCTATAAAATTGAACCTTTTCGCATCGGAAATATTTGTATTTACTCCAAAAGGTGAAATAAAGACAATGCCGGCAGAGTGTACAGCATTGGACTTCGCATTTCAGATACATACATTTCTTGGCAGTCATTGCATTGGAGCCAAAGTTAATCATAAATTAGTACCATTAAGTCACAAGCTGAAAAGTGGTGATCAAGTTGAAATATTGACTTCAAATTCCCAGCATGTGCTGCCTTCGTGGATTAACTTTGCTTGTACTGCAAAAGCAAAGGCGAAGATTCAGGCCATTCTGAGACGTGAAGCCAGAGAGCTTCAAAAGAAAGGAGAGTCTATTCTTTCCGAATATCTTGGCAGAAATTCATTGGAAATGACATCAGTTATTGTAGACAGACTATGCGAATTTCATGAAATGTCTACACATGATGAGTTTTTCAAGGCTCTTGGCAAGGGAGATATATTATTGGGAGATAAGGACATTGACGAAATAAGTGGAAAGAAAAAACAGAATACAACGGGAACTTGGCGTAAGTTTGTTCCCTTTCTTGGTAAGGACAAAAAGAAGCAGGATAATGAGCTTCAGCAGAATTACTACATCGTAAAATCAGATTTCAACCGTAAAAAACCTGTTTTCATTACAGACAAAAACATTCATCAGTTCGTTTTCAAAAGTTGTTGTCATCCTATTCCCGGTGATGATGCTCTTGGTTTTATAGATGGTAAAAACCGTATAGAGATACATAAGCGTTCGTGTCCTGTTGCAGCAAAGTTGAAATCAAGTTATGGCAACCGTATTCTTGATGCGAAATGGGACATGCACAAGCAACTTTTCTTCGATGCAATGATTTCCATTAAAGGTATAGACCGTATAGGCCTTCTTAATGAAGTGACACAGGTTATATCAGAAGAACTCAATGTTAATATACATAAGGTTATAATTTCGTGTGAGGAGGGGCTTTTTGACGGTTCTTTGGAATTGAAAATCCATGACAGAAACGATGTCAAAAATATAATAGATAAATTAAAGAAAATCAATGGTCTGCAGGAAATCAAGCAGATAGTTTAGTATTTATGTGAATAGTAGTCTAAGTTTTTAATTCTTAAATCATTACAAATATGAAAAAAACGTTAGTAATATTGTTGTCTGTATTCTGTACAATTAATGCCGGCGCGGCTAATAACTATGATAATCCTGACACCCTGTTCGTTGCAAGAGACGGAACAGGCGAGTTCCGCACCATTGGAGATGCCATTGAAGTGTGTCGTGCCTTTATGGAGTATCATAAAGTGATCTATGTGAAAAATGGTGTGTATAAGGAAAAGCTTATAATACCGTCATGGCTGACTAATATAGAGATTTGCGGTGAAGATGCCGAGAATACGATTATTACATACGATGATCATGCAAACATTCGTCTTCAGTCTACCGGAAAACCTATGGGAACATTCCGTTCATATACGGTAAAGGTAGAAGGTAGCTATATTACATTTACAAACATAACCATAGAAAATAATGCGGCAAGGCTGGGACAGGCTGTTGCGCTACATACTGAAGGAGACCATTTGATATTCAGAGGCTGTCGGCTGTTGGGAAACCAAGATACTATATATACGGGAGTGGGAAACACAAAAGTGTATTTTGAAAACTGTTATATAGAAGGAACGACCGATTTCATTTTCGGACCGTCTACTGCATGGTTTGAGAATTGTATAATCCACAGCAAGATAAATTCTTATGTAACTGCGGCTTCTACACCGGCTAATGTGGAGTACGGATATGTCTTTAACAAATGTAAGTTAACAGCTGCGGAAGGTGTTAATAAGGTCTATTTAGGGCGTCCGTGGCGTCCGTATGCATACACGCTCTTTATGAATTGTGATATGGGGTCTCATATTGTACCTGCCGGTTGGCATAATTGGGGTAATGCTTCCAATGAACAGACAGCCAGATATTTGGAATATAGCAATGTTGGACCTGGGGCTAAATGTGCGGAAAGGGCTGTATGGAGCAGACAACTTACCAAAAAGCAGGCTGCCGCAGTCACATTTGATAATGTCATGTGGTAATTTTCATCAGTTATAAGATATAAAAAAGGAGACCGTTTAAAGTCTCCTTTTTATGTATGTAAGCGTGTTAGCTGATGTAATCAAGTTGTTTTTTCAGTTCTTTCAACTCGTCACGAACTCTTATAAGCCCTTCCAAGATACGGGCATTACTATCTACGCCTTGTCTGTTCTCATGCAACATTTTACGGGCTGCAGATAGTTTGAACCCTCTGACCTTCACGAGATTGTATACGGCTTTAATGTTTTCGATGTCTTTTTCTGTATATTGTCTGACATTGTTTCCTGTCGTTTTGGGTTTTATCGACGGTATTTGCTTTTCCCAAAACCTCAACATACTTTCAGATACTCCAAGCGTTGTAGCGACTTCTTTGATTGAATAATATAATTTAAGATTCTTTTCCGTGTTCAGTGCCATAGTAAATAATTAATGTGTATCTTATGCAAAGATAGTGCAAGCTGGAGACAATGCAAAAGAAAAACAAGTATTTTTATTTCATTGTAGAAAAAGAAAATGACAGATGTCTGAGCTTTATTGAAATTCCGAAGTATTTATCCGGGCTCGCAAACAGCATCTTTTCGCATCGCAAACAGTATGAATAGTAAACGTAAGCTATATGTTAATGACATGTAAACAGCATACTGGTGGTTATGAAACAGCATAATAATTTTTAATGTGTTTGGTCTTATTTTTTTTGAATAAATATACTTTACGTTTAATCAAATTAATTATCTTTGCAAAAAGAGACATCGCAGATTGCCCGACTTTCTGCAATTATAAAATTTAAAATGGTCTAACTATGAAAAAGAAAATCCAATTCAGTCTTGTCTATCGTGACATGTGGCAGTCTTCAGGAAAGTTTCAGCCACGTAAAGACCAGCTTGAACGTGTTGCTCCCGCTATTATAGACATGGGATGTTTTTCACGTGTAGAAACCAACGGTGGCGCCTTTGAACAGGTTAATCTGCTTGCCGGAGAGAACCCGAATGCAGCAGTAAGGGCTTTCTGCAAGCCGTTCAATGAAGTGGGCATTAAGACACATATGCTTGACAGAGGGCTTAATGCCTTGAGAATGTATCCTGTGCCTGATGATGTAAGGCAGTTGCAATACAAAGTAAAGCATGCTCAAGGTGTGGATATTCCGAGAATATTCTGTGGACTGAATGATGTCCGTAACATAATACCGAGTATAAAATGGGCTCTTGCTGCAGGAATGACACCACAGGCAACGCTTTGCATTACGACATCTCCGGTACATACTGTAGAGTATTATAGCGACATTGCAGACCAACTCATTGCGGCAGGTGCTCAAGAAATATGCCTTAAGGACATGGCAGGCGTAGGTCAGCCGGCCATGTTGGGCAAATTGACCAAGTCTATCAAGACAAAACATCCCGATGTGATAATACAATATCATGGCCATTCCGGTCCCGGCTTGTCAATGGCATCTATTCTTGAAGTCTGCAATAACGGTGCCGATGTCATTGACACGGCTATTGAGCCATTGTCATGGGGCAAGGTACATCCGGATATCATATCGGTTCAGAGTATGCTGAAGAATGAAGGCTTTGAGGTTGCAGATATAAATATGAATGCATATATGCATGCCCGTACTCTGACTCAGGAATTTATTGACGAATGGTTGGGCTATTTTATCAATCCAGGCAACAAACATATGAGTTCTTTGCTTCTTGGATGCGGTCTTCCGGGAGGCATGATGGGAAGTATGATGGCAGATCTTGCAGGTATTCATCGTTCAATAAACTCGACGTTGAGAAGCAAGGGACTGCCGGAATATACTACGGATGACATGCTTGTCAAGCTGTTTGACGAGGTCGCTTATGTATGGCCTCGTGTCGGTTATCCTCCTTTGGTTACGCCATTCTCCCAATATGTCAAGAATATCGCCTTGCTTAACCTCCTTACAATGGCACAGGGCAAAGGCCGTTTCGTAATGATGGACGACTCCATGTGGGGCATGATATTAGGCAAGAGTGGCAAGATACCGGGAACAATAGCACCTGAACTTGTGGAACTTGCCGCAAAACAAGGGCGTGAGTTTACCGATGCCGACCCGCATACATTGGTTCCCGATGCTCTTGATGCATTTAAGAAAGAAATGGAAGACAACGGCTGGGAGAGAGGACAGGATGATGAGGAGTTGTTTGAACTTGCTATGCATCCGGAACAATACAGAGACTATAAGAGCGGAATGGCAAAGAAACGCTTCCTTGCGGATTTACAGAAAGCCAAAGACGCCCAACTCGGTGCAAAACTGTCACCCGAAGAACTCGCCGCTTTCAAACATGCCAAAGCAGATGCCGTAGTTGCTCATACCAAAGGACAGGTTCTTTTCGAGTTTGGAGGAGCCGGAGAGTGTACGCGCTGCGTAGAACCTTATATCGGACAACATTACAAGGAAGGTGAAACGCTATGTTACATACAGACGCCGTGGGGACATTTTGAACCTGTTCCGGCTGCTCTCGGTGGCAAACTTGTAGAGATCAATGCAAAACAAGGTACAAAAGTAAATCGAGGCGACGTTATTGCCTATATCGAAAGAGATTGGATTAATACATAGTTATATTATTATGCGTTGGCAACAAATAATAGATAAATATTACGACTCCAATCCTAAACTTAAAGCGATACTTGTCAGTCACAGTAAATCTGTGGCTGACAAGGCTGTAAAATTGGCTTTGGCACATAAGGAATTGCCGATAGACATTGATTTTCTATATGAGGCGGCAATGCTACATGATATTGGCATAGTCAAGACTAATGCTCCCGGAATAGAATGTCATGGTGACAAGCCTTATATTTGTCATGGTATTATAGGGGCGACAATGCTACGGGCGGAAGGTTTGCATAGACATGCAAGAGTCTGCGAGCGTCATACAGGAGCGGGATTGTCGTGCGCAGAGATTGTAAGACAGAATCTGCCGTTGCCACATGCCGACTATCTTCCTGAAACGTTGGAAGAACAGTTGATTTGTTATGCCGATAAGTTTTTTTCAAAGACACATACGGACAGAGAGAAAACTCCCGAGCAGGCGGAACATAGCGTTGCTAAGCATGGAACTGAAGGTCTTGTACGCTTTAAAAAATGGGAAATACTCTTTGGCATATAATGAAAAGCGCTCGTTTTCACTGATATTTTATGCTTTAATATTGGTTTTTATAGCGTCATTATAGCCATTACAATCAAAATATCATGTAATAATTAGTTTCCTATTCAGTTTTTTCGTAATTTTGCACCCTGCATAAATGAGAACCAAAACTGTCATATTCATACTGTTGTGTGCCTTCATCTTTGTGATGGCTGATAGCTCTTTGCCCTTATCAAACAAGAAAAACAAGAGCAAAATCAATAATGACAGTATTGCACAGAATGACAGTTTGCCTGAGAATACATCCTCACAGGTCACAGAACCTGATACGTCGAAGATGGATTCTCTGCAAAAAGCAATCTATTTCCATAACAAACATATAGACGATTCCATACGTCTTGACAGTATCAACCGCAGCAAGTCAATTGGTCTTGATGCTCCTGTGTACTTCTCTTCAAACGACTCATTGGTATATGATGCGAAAAACAAGCAGGCAAAACTGTTTGGCAATTCTGATGTTAAGTATGAAAACATGAATCTTGTAAGCGATCGCATGCGAATGAGTTTGGACAGTAGTACTGTTTATGCTACGGGTAGTGCCGATACAACAGGACGGGTAAAAGGTCGTCCGGTATTTACTATGGGAGAAGACAAATATGAGAGCGATACTATCTCATGTAATTTCAAGACCAAGAAGGCTTTTATCAATAATGTATATACCGAACAGCAAGACGGCTTCTTGTCCAGTCAGCACTCCAAAAGAGACTCAAGCGGTGTGCTTTATCTTGAACATGGACGCTATACAACGTGTGACCGCGAACATCCCGATTTTTATATTGCACTATCCCGTGCCAAAGTACGTCCGGGAAAAGATGTCGTCTTTGGCCCTGCATATCTTGTTGTCGCAGATGTTCCATTGCCTTTGGCAATACCTTATGGCTTTTTCCCGTTTACAAAAAGCTATTCAAGCGGATTCATAATGCCTACATACGGTGATGAAAGTTCTCGAGGTTTCTATCTTAGAGACGGTGGTTACTATTTCGCAATAAATGACAAATGGGATCTTAAATTGCTTGGCGAGATATACACCAAAGGCTCTTGGGGACTGTCGGCGGCAAGCAATTATAATAAACGTTATCGTTATAGTGGCAGTTTTTATTTTAGTTACCAGAATACAAAGAACGGTGACAAGGGAATGCCGGATTATGCAGAGCAGACAAGTTTCAAGATACAATGGAGTCATCGCCAAGATTCCAAAGCCAATCCATTCAGTTCGCTCTCGGCAAGTGTTAATTTCGCCACAACAAGTTATGAGCGAAACAACCTCACAAGCATGTATAATCCGCAGAGTTATACCCAAAGTCTTAGGACTTCAAGCGTCAATTGGAGTTCTACATTTTCAAGTATAGGCATGACACTTAGCGGAACGGCAAATCTCAGTCAGAACATGAGGGATTCGACAATAAGCCTCTCATTGCCCGACCTTAATATTTCTGTAAGTCGCTTTTATCCGTTTAAGCGCAAGCATATGGTAGGTAAAGAACGTTGGTATGAGAAAATTTCGATGAGCTATACGGGTCATCTCTCCAATTCGATTGATACAAAAGAAGACCTGTTGTTTAAGTCTAATCTTGTAAATGATTGGCGTAACGGTTTCCAACACAGCATACCTATTAATGCTAATTTTACTATCTTTGACTACATCAATATCAATGCTTCGTTGAGTTTTACGGACCGAATGTATTCCAACAAAGTATTGAAGTCATGGAATACTGCCTCTCAGACGGAAGTTGTTGATACTTTACATGGTTTCTATAATGTATATGATTGGCGTCTTAGTCTCGGTATGTCAACCAAACTGTATGGTATGTTAAAACCGTCGCCTAAATTTTTAGGAGGAAAGATAATTGCCATGCGACATGTCATTACGCCGACGGTTACATTTAACTATGCTCCGGACTTCAGTTCTTCAAATTACGGCTATTATGACAGCTATCAGAAAACAGATGCAGACGGAAATGTGACATTGGTACAGTATTCTCCTTATGAGCGTGGCATGTTTGGAGTGCCGGGCAAAGGTAAGACAGGAAGTTTTACTTTTGACTTAGGTAATAATATTGAGATGAAAATCAAGTCGGAAAAGGACTCTTCAGGTTATAAGAAGATAAGTATAATAGATGAACTTGGACTGAGTATGAGTTATAACATGGCGGCAAAAGAACGTCCTTTAAGTGATCTGACAATGAGAATAAGGCTTAAATGGTGGAAAAATTACACGTTTAACATGAACGCGGTCTTTGCTACTTATGCTTATGATTTGGATGAGAACGGACGTCCTTATGTCGGAACACATACGGAATATGGAAGAGGACGTTTCGGACGCTTTCAGGGCATGTCTCAAAACTTCTCTTTCACGCTTAATCCGGAGAAGTTGAAGAAACTGTTCGGCCGTTCTGACTCTAATGACGATACCAATGATGAAAATGATGAAACGGATAATACGGATATAGAGACCAATGTTGATGATGATATGATACGCGGTCAGAAAGCGGCAAAACGTAACTCAGGCAAAGCAGAGACCGATGAAGACGGTTATATGAAGTTCTCCATGCCTTGGTCATTGACATTCGGATATGGTATAACAATGCGTGAAAATACAGCCGGACGCTTTAATACCAATACCATGCGTTATCCTTATAAATTCACGCAAAATCTTAATGTAAGCGGAAATATTCGCATCAGCGATGGTTGGAATATAAGTTTCTCTTCCGGATATGACTTTGAGGACCATGATATATCCATGACGACAGCTTCATTGCAGCGAGACCTTCATTGTTTCAGCATGAGTTGCTCCGTAGTACTTGCACCGTACACTTCATATAATTTCTCTTTCAGGTGTAATGCAGCCACACTTACAGATGCTTTGAAATATGACAAACGAAGCGGTTACAGTAACGCCGTACAATGGTATTAACCTTATACCCCTTTTGATCTGTACTGATTGTTACTTATAATTACATATTGCCGTTCTCCTAAACATATTGTTTCCGTGTGTCAACTATGGTAGTTAGGTGTCGTAACTATGCTTTTTTGCTCACACGTATAAGGCTTTTTCTTTCGCAAAGCTGTTAACAAGGAAAAAGGAAACTTTTGTTTAACCATGTATGTGGCAGAATTGTCAGTTCCTTCTGTCTATTCTGTCTATGTCTTCTTGTTCTCCTACAATCCAAATAATATCACCTGATTTAATTATTCTTTGGGGATCCACCTGCGAAAGATTTTCCTTACCTTCTTCCATTCCTACAATCATACAGTTGTATTTGTCGCGTATCCCACTTTCCATTATTGTTTTTCCGACGAGCGAACCTTCTCCGTTGATTATTATCTGATGCAGTCTCATCTCACGTTTTTCTATTTCAGGATCTTTCTCGTATATCTCCGTTTTTATGGCGGATGTCAATGCCGTAAGCTGTTCATCGCTTCCTATTACCTGTATCTTGTCTCCCGGAAAAATGACAAACTTTCCGTTAGGGATGTTGATGCGTTGTACGCCTCTCAGTATACTGCTTATATGTACTCCGAAACGGTTGCGCAGTCTTAGTTCACTTAAGGTTTTGCCACACCATAATGAGTCTTCCGGAATATCAAGGTCGGCAATGTGAATGTCACGGTCAAGCAGACGCCCCTCGTAAAGTGGCTTCTTATGTCCCATTACCTGTGCCATGATTTCTCTTGACCTTAGATTTCTCATAAAGAGTCTTTCTATCTTAATGCTATGCTTCTTTAGAGACCTTGATAAAACCATCAGACACACTGCCGCAACGGCGATACTGATCATCAGGGCGTCGGTAAATCGGGTCAGATAGTTGCATATATAGAAGACAAAGGCGGAAGTTATGATAAGTCTTACGGCAATGGTAAGCAATAGCAACAACTTGTTGTAAGTGTTTGTTCCCCATAGTGCTCTGAATTCATCGCTATGATTCTTTTTCATCATTATAGCTCTTAAGAACGGCGATATAATGGCGAGCGTCAGTAATCCGCAAACAGCGTTTGCCCACCAATGTGGTAACAGATGCCTGATAAAAGGAAGGAAGAATGTAAACATCAGTGCTATTGCCGCCGCTGACAGTATTGAGTAAACCACAGTGATGCGTAACAACTGTTTAATGAGGTTTTTCCAATTGCCTTTTCGTCTTATGTTGCTCCGGCTTACCGTGATGTTGTTCATCGTCTTTATCCAACTGTTTGGCAGATGACGTTCAAGAATGTTATAACATGGGTTAGCCATGCGTATCATATACGGAGTAAGGAATGTCGTTATGACAGATACGGCAACTACAACCGGATATACAAAGTCTCCGATAACGCCTAAAGATAATCCAAGAGATGCTATGATAAAGGAGAACTCGCCTATCTGTGCCATTGAAAAACCGCATTGTAATGCCGACTTGAGCGACTGTCCGCTGATAAAGAAGCTGAAACTGCCGAAAATAGCCTGTCCTAAAAGAATGGCAATAACCAATACGAGAATAGGCAACCAATATGCTATCAGTATCGCAGGGTCAACAAGCATTCCTACAGATACGAAGAATACGGCTCCGAAAAGGTTTTTAACGGGCTCTACTAATTTAACGATTCTGTCCGCCTCTACCGTTTCGGCAAGAATAGACCCCATTACAAACGCTCCGAAAGCACTACTGAAACCTACCTTAGATGATAATACAGCCATTGCGCAACATAGTCCCAATGCGACAATCAGCAGCGTTTCGTTGTTTATAAGTTTCCTCATTGACCTGAGCATCAGCGGTATTAAGAAGATGCCGACTACAAACCATAACACCAAGAAAAAGCCGATTTTCATGAGGCTGCCCAGCATTTGGCCTCCGTCCGGATTGTTGCCGTTGGCAATGGCGGATAGCATGACCATCATTACTATGGCAAGTATATCTTCAAGTATCAATACACTCATTACGATACCTGCAAAGCGCTGTTGTCTTAAACCCAGATCGTCAAATGCCTTGTATATTATTGTGGTGGAACTCATTGCCAACATACCACCGAGAAAGATACAGTCCATTCTGCCCCAACCGAATATCTTTCCGGTAAGAAGCCCCGTCATCATCATGAAAAACACAATGGAGCAAGTTGAAATAATGGGAGAGATACCGGACTTGATGATTTTTTTGAACGAAAAGTCCAGTCCAAGAGAAAAAAGAAGGAATATTACTCCGATGTCTCCCCATATTCTTATGCTCGTTCTGTCCACTACTGACATGATATAAGGCATGTGCGGGCTAACGAGAAATCCGGCTACTACATACCCAAGTACCAATGGCTGCCTTAGTTTCTTGAAGACAATGGTCACTATACCTGCTACTACGAGTATCAGGGCAAGGTCTTTTATAAGGTAGGGCAGTGATGACA
>JBJFGK010000110.1:0-2971 GCA_051892655.1 Prevotella sp.
GGCGAGCGAAAGAGCAAATCGGTTTCAAACACCGGGTCGCCGAGAAGCGACTCTCGCACTTTTTTCAGCTCGTCGTCGCTCTCAATGTGGTCAAAGTCAAAGCATTGCAAGCCGCTGTGCTCTATCAGCCCCTGCTCGGAGCGGTGCTCGAAGGTGCCCGAAAAGGTAACGAACGGCAGCCTCTCACGCTTGAATTTCTGTTGGGCTTCAACTTCTTTCAGCGAACGCAGCTCGTCGGTAAGCTTTTTCAGCCACTGTGAATGAATAAGTTGCCACACATCTTGCAGCGTACCCGTCTGGTACGGTTTCTGCCCCGCAGGCGTATTAATGCCCGGAGCGAACAATGAGAACTTTGTCTCTTCTACTTTAAAATCTTTCATGATAAAAATAAATTTCCGGCTTTTGCTCCGCGTGCTACAACGGAGGAGCCTCGCAAAAGGGGAGAAGTAGCACGGGTCTACGGACCAACGCATGACCATTTTCCCCGCCTTAGCTAAGAGCAAAGTTAGTGTGTAAATGCTTGAGAGAAAAATAATTAGAGCATTTCAAACGCACTTCATAAAGGTCTTGCACCATCGTTTGCGCCTGCGAAAACAGCACTTGCGCCAACAATATCGCCTGTGAAAACAGCCTTGCGCCAACATGTGTTTTCAGAAAACAAAAAAGACAGACCACACAAGTGATCTGTCTCTTTAAATAAGTATCGTTTAATAGATGTTTTTAATAAGTAACCGAAGAATTGTTATATATGTCTTCAGAACTACAGTCGTATTGGTTTGCCAAATCTTCCAATCTTTTTACAAACGCTTTACTGTCGTAAGGCTCTTTCCCTGTTTTTGTTCCGTTTACCAGATTCTTCGCTTTGTTTAAATTGCTATTGTCAGGCACATTGTACTGACCTTCATAATTGCATACCAACCATTGGCGAAAATAGGTAGTCTTATTGTCATTAGGCTTAATTCCGGTGTAGCTCATGAAAACAGCAAGTTCTTTGCTGTTAAGTGTTCCGCACCGGGTTGTAGGTGATATGTCGTCATAGTGCTTTGCCATACGTCTGAAAACTTCTATTCTATTCTGTTGGTAAGGCCACAGAGTATATTCAAGAGTTGTCACACCTGTCTCCTTGCTCTTCTTTTGCATCTGATAGGCTCTATGGTATTTAAACTCTTTTTTGTTTAATTTGTGGTAGTATCCTGCAATAAGCTTGGCCGTATCATCTGTATTCTCCATTTTCTTACTCAGTTCGTCAATAGGGACTTCCATATCAAGGTCATTGTAAATATCAATGATTTCTTTTGCGTCTTTTGTTATCTTCTCAACGCTTTCATCGTAAATGCGCTTCATCTCTGTAGGAGAATTACGGTTTTCATTCTCAATATATATCATAAGCCGGCAAATGCACAGACCTGTGATAAGATTCCTGTAAAACTGTTTTAGCAACTCGTATAATTCAGCTACACACTCGTCGTAAGATTTTATCCCGAACAAGTCCTTTGTATAACAATTGTTTGACAATTTGGAATACTTGAACACAGAACATCTTTCAACGTTGGGTATCGGTTTCCTTATTGTTTTATAGAAAGCCTTGTAAATCTTTTTTGTCTGACTTACGCTGCTTCTAATCTTCCAAAGTACTTTTTTTGCCGTTTGAAAACACTTGTTGTTATCTGTAGCGTAGCTATCCGGAAATTTTATGGCGAATAATTCCAGAGCATACAACTCATTATCAAATCTTGCTTTATTTATTTTTAAAGAATTAATGAGCCTTATAATATCTTCCTTAGACATAGAAGTACCATGTACTGCATTGAGATATCGTCCCTCGCAAAACTTTTCAGAGACTTCCAATATCAAATTGAGCCCATCTACATTTCCCTCAACAATAGTCGTTGTTTTCATATCTAATAAATTAATTTATTTAATTTTATCAGTATATAAACTTAGTAAAAAATAAACAACAAAAAGTGTGCCTAAAAGGCTGGGAATTAGTATCTTTGCAAAAATATTTTAATTAAAAACACAAAATAAACTAATATGAAGCACTTTGCAGCCCTAATCATGACATTTTTGACATTGATGTCATGTTCTGACAACGCAGAACTCATTCTGCCTGAAGAAGATAGTTCTGATTTCGTACTAATCACAGACGTTGTGCCCGACGTTATCCTTGAAATACGCTATTACAGCACCTACAACTTCATCGGCGACCGAATACCGGGTTACCTGGAACCGGTAGCACTGCTCACGAAGCAAGCGGCCGACTCGCTAAAAGCCGTTAGCGACGACCTGCTCAAACAAGGCTATCGACTAAAAATATTTGACGCATACCGTCCACAATGCGCCGTTGACTATTTTATGGCATGGGCGAAGGACACAACGGACACCCGCATGAAGGAATACTTCTATCCCGAGCTTGAAAAGAGCGTCATCGTGCCGCAGGAATATGTGGCGGAGAAGTCAGGACACACACGCGGATCTACCGTTGACCTCACGCTCTTCGACATGAAAGAGGAGAAGGAAGTCGATATGGGCTGCACCTACGACTACTTCGGACTTGCTTCGCATCCCGATGTCCTGCCCGGACAGCCGATAGGCGACTACAAGCCGATTAACCAAGAGCAGTACGACAACCGCATGATACTGCGCAAGGCCATGCTAAGTCACGGCTTCAAGCCTTATGACTGTGAGTGGTGGCATTTCACGCTGAAAAACGAGCCTTATCCAAACACTTATTTCACATTCCCAATTACCACAGCCAACGGCAGAAAGTAATAAATGCGTCAACGAAAATACGGTTTTTGAAGAATACGGTTAAATTCTTCATAATTTGTTTGGTCTTAAAAAAATTAAATACGTATAATTGCAGCGGTAAGAGTCAAAGCCTCGTGCCTGGCTCCAACCTCCAAACAGGGCTCAGTGCCCTGTTTTTTTATTTATAGATTTTAGCCTACGGGGATTTTTACGTCCGCAG
>JBJFGK010000111.1:0-2953 GCA_051892655.1 Prevotella sp.
GTGGAGCATTAAATTTAATTTTTATAGGCTGTATTTTTACAATTATATTTATATTATTTCGTTTGCCTGATTAATAATATGCTTTTAAACATTAGAGTTGTAATTTATTTTCTTTCGTCTCAATAAAGCCTTTAACGTCATAAATGACACATGGGTCAGACATCAATGCTTTAATGTCAACAGATTTGAAACAGCTGTGTTTGACACAGCCGATAATGGCATCAAATGTCTTTCCTTGAAAGTCTGTTTCTTTAGAAGCGATGTCAAATCCATATTCATGCGCCACTTTGTCTTTATTTGCACAAGGGTCATATACGGTTACATTAGCGTTACTGTTGCAGAAAGCTTGTCTTATCTTTTCAACTTTTGTATTGCGTATGTCCGAGCAGTCCTCTTTAAAGGTAAAACCCATAATAAGCACATTGGATGTTGATATGTTTATGCCGCGTCTTTTCATTTCATCCATAGTCTGTGACGCAATATAATCTGCCATTGCCTCGTTAGTTGCACGTGCTGTTTTAATCAATGACGGAGTAACGCCATGTTCATTAGCACATTGTATAAGATAATAAGGGTCTACACCGATACAATGTCCACCGACAAGTCCGGGATGATAAGGCGCAAAATTCCATTTTGTAGATGCTGCATCTATCACTTCATTGGTGTTTATTCCTATGGCATTGAAGATGCGCGCCATTTCGTTCATCAGTGCAATGTTCACATCGCGTTGGGTATTTTCCATTATTTTTGCGGCCTCTGCTACTTTTATTGAGCTTGCCTTGTATGTTCCACCTGTCAATACAGACGAATATAAGGTATTGATGCGGTCTGCGGCTTCCTGAGTAGAACCGGAAACAATCTTGCAAATGTCCTCGACTTTATGTTTAATGTCTCCCGGATTTATGCGTTCAGGACTATATCCTAAAGCAAAGTCCTTATCAAGTCTTAATCCTGATACCTCTTCTATGATTGGAGCGCAGAAGTCTTCTGTTGCTCCGGGATATACGGTAGACTCATATACAACAACATTTCCTGATGATATTACTTTGCCGACAGCACGGCTTGCGCTGTCAAGACAACGCATGTCCGGTTGATTGTTCTCATTCACGGGGGTAGGGACAGCAACAATATACACATTACACGGTCTTAACATCTCAATATCGTCTGTTACAGACAAATTGCCTTTAAGATATCTGTCAAGTTCTTCATGTGATATAGAGCCTGAAATATCGTTAGCGTGAGATAATTCCTCCACTCGTTTTCGAGACATTTCATATCCCACGACAGTATATTTTTTTGCAAACAGACATGCAAGAGGTAAGCCAACATATCCTAATCCTATTACGCCGATTTTTGTTCCTATATTATTTGTCATTTTTATCACGGTTGTTTATATTGTTTTGTCTTGTTTGTAGTTGTGTTATTATTATATACCTTCAATCCTTGCCGCTATAGATGTCTTCTTGGGGTTCCACACATCTTTATATGATGAGAAAAGGAAAATCTCCATAGTGTGGCCTATTAGTCGTGCCAACCTTAAAAAGTATCCTGTATAGAATGTTTGTATCGGCAGAATAAGTGCCAAACGCTTTTCTTCGTGTGCTCTTTCCGATACCATCATGATAACGAGAAAGGCGACAATTGAGAAACAGAACCTTATCAGGATGCCTATCATCAATATTTCCGGTAATTTGTCTGTATTGGTAAATATTAATGTAATAATATATATAAGCCATATATAATTGAATACACAGTCATATATGATATTGTCCATGTTAGACAAGAAGTTTGAGAACGAAAAGTTTTTGTTCGGTTCCAATATATCTATATGCTTGCGCATACGGAAACGGATTAGAGATTTGGACCATCTCATGCGTTGTCTCCATAGTCCGTACCATTTGACAGGTGCGTTGGTAAGACATATTGCATCTTCTGCAAAATAGACTTTTGCACCTTTCTTTCTTAGTTTCTGGGTTATGTCGCCGTCAAGTCCCGGACCAATATCCCAACATCCGACGTCTCTAATAGCTTTGGCTTCAAAGGCACCGAATGCACCACTTATTATATGATATAAACCGAGTGTGCTTGTTACCAAGCGTCCCACTTGAATGGTTTTGAGATATTCCAACTCTTGCATGGATGTACAAAGAGAATCGCGTCCGTTGCGTACTTTAACACATCCTCCTACGCCTTTTATGCGTGAGTCATAATAGAATGGTATCAGAATATTCTCTATTGCATCTCGGTCTAATGAAGAGTCGGCATCCAAGTGTATGATATATTTGCCTTTTGCATAATACATGCCGTAATTGGCGGCACTTGCTTTACCGCCTCTGCTGTTAAGTCTTAGGTATAGATCTATATATCCGTTCTTTTCCAAATCACGGCAAATCAACGGAGTAAAGTCATCTGAACCGTCATCAACGATAATTGTTTCAAAGTTGCGATATGTCTGTTCTTTAAGAGAGGTTACCAACTTATAGATGTTTTTACCTTCGTTTTTGCCGGGAACAAGTATTGTCACAAGAGGATTCTCGACTTTCAACATCATCCTTGCCAGATTCTTTTTTACACGTCTTGATTTATGATCAAAGAGATTTCGCTTTATTACTATGATTAATTCAAGTAGATAATATCGCGGAAATTCGATGAAAAACAAAAACCAATATGTCTTAAGAAGCATGCTCCAAGTCACGTTGTGGTAAAAGCAAACTTCAATGGCATCGGTTATATGTCTAAAATAATCAAACATGCAATAATTTATATCAATTGTTTGAGTTTATGTTTTCAAGAAACTCATGAATATTGACACCCTGTTGGTACAGAAATGTTTCAAAACCGTAAAGTGAGTCTTCTCCGCTTCCGATATTGACACCTACAGCTTCACCGAACGCATTTCTCATTCTTGAAAGCACGCTGTCATACATCTTGCGTGTGTCGGGCAACACCTTCA